>JAFDCZ010000241.1 GCA_019312665.1 Deltaproteobacteria bacterium
GGCCGGCGAGTTGGCGATGCGCAGGAGGCCGACACTCAGACTCGGATGAGGTTTCAAACCCTCGACCACGCATTGGGTGTCCTCATTGCGTTGCAGGCGCCCCATCAATTCGAGCAATGCCGCCTGGCCTGGCTCCAACGAACGACCCGTCAAGATCTCCGGGTAGGCGAAGTAGAAACCCTGGAAGTATTCGAAGCCCATGGCATGGCAACGCTCGAACTCCGCACGGGTCGATACTTTTTCAGCGAGGAGCTTGACGTCGGTGCTGCGCAGCTGGCGCACCAGGCGTTTCAGTTTCTTCGGGTCGGTCTCCAGGAGGTCCACCTTCACCCAGTCCACGAGGGGCAGCATCTCCTCACGCGGATCTCCGGGCACGTAGTCGTCGAGAGCAAGGGAGAAACCTTCTTTGCGCAACGCCTCGCACGCAGCAAGGGCGGAATCATCCGGCACGATGTCTTCCAGGATCTCGATCACCACGCGATCCGCCGGGAGCACAGCCATCGCACCGCTCTCGAGGACCGCGCGCGTGACATTGAAGAAGCCGAGTGCTGGGCCGAGGACCTTGTTGGGCCCCATGTGCATGAACGTGTCCACCACCACGCTCGCTGCCGCCTGGTTCTGGTCGTTGAAATCCGCGCATACGCTCTCCGCCGACGATCGGAAGAGCAGCTCGTAGGCGACGATCTGCTCGTTTCGGTCCACGATCGGCTGGCGGCCGAGAAACAGGTTGGGATTGGCCATCCCGTGGTTTATCGACCGGCGGAGCCCGTCATGAAATCGGGCGGAGACCCGAGGCGGCCCGGGTCTTACCCTGACTCGCCAGGCCGATAGTCACGGGTCGCGGTGGGGAGCAGTTCCTCGAGAGTCCAAAGCACCTTCTTGGTGCCCTCGCTCAAGAAGAGCGGCACCTGATCGGCATAATGAGGCGAGGTCTTGTCGAGTGTGGCGCTTCCGTATTGATGGACGGTCTCGACTCGCTGTTTCCCTTCAGCATCCCACTCGACGAACATCACGAGGGAATCGCCCGACTTGACCGAGTAGGTGCCGTCCTCGTCCAGCACGAAGGCCTCGAGCGCACGCAGGACATCCGGCCCCCCGTCGGCAGGCAGCTCCAGATCGCCGCGGCGAAAGCGGTTCACTTCACCCCAGGTCGGATCGAGCCGGCCGTGGTGCTGGCGGAGCACCGCCACCGCATCGCGAAAAGCATCGAGCGGATCGAGCGGCGGTTCTTCCTTCATCATCGCAACGACCACCGGGGTGAGGCTGATGATGGCGATGGGCGCGGTGCGGCTCGCAGCGGTTGCCGTGAAATCCCAAGCGGCCAACAGCTCCCGCGCCTTCTTGTAGCCCGGATCGTCTCCGAGAGATTCCGGATCGGCAGCCAGAATGGTCGAGACGATCTTCCGAGCGGCGCTCTTTTCAGAATACCGTTTGTCGAATTTGTAGGCGCGGAATTCCTCGGCCGTGATCGAATCGTCGCCCCCGTAGAGCTCGAGAGCTCGCAGGGCCCGATTCGTCATGCGTCGTTCGATCCCGAAGCTCTCCGGGTAGTCTTCCCGGTGCAGGTTGTCCTTGCCGACGGTCGCGTGAAACGGGTCGCTATTCGCGTTGGTGACCACCTGGGAGGCTGGGTTCATCAATTGCGGCGCTTCGTCGTAGCTGTAGTACTCCGTCCAGATCAGATCAGAGCGATCGCCGGGCAGGTAGCCCTTCCAATCCCAACCTTCGCGCCGTCTGGGAAAACGGGCATTGTAGACGTAGCCCATGTTTCCCACTTCATCGGCGTAGATGAAGTTGATCGAGGGCAGAGCCTGCATCCGCATGGCGTCACGCCACTCGTCGATATTACGCGCCTTGTTCATGCGCATGTACTGCTCGAGCCCACGGATCTCGCCCATTCCGACGAAGCGCACCCCGTAGGTGCCGTGGGGCCGACGTAGGACCGGGCCATGCTTGCTCTTCAACAACTCGCGGGTGACGCTCCAACGCAGCCGTCCGAGCAGCTTCACCGCGAACGAAGCCTCGGCCTGCTCGAAGGTCCGCCACTCTCCGTCGAGCCGGTAACGGTTCGGATCCTCCGGATCGACGTCCAGCACATAGACATCGGCGAGGTCCGGCTGATTGACCGTGCTCGCCCAGGCGAGATGCCGATTGGCGCCGTGAAGCATCACGGGGCCACCGGGAAAGACACCCCCCGCTACGTCCCAGCCTTCCTCGCTATGCAGCCGTACCTCGTACCAGGCGACCGGGCCCGTATAGGGCTGGTGCGAGTTGATGAGCAGGCGCGTCGCACCGTCGGCCGAGCGGCCGGGGCCCACGGCCACTGCGTTGGATCCGAGTATCGGTTGCGGCACGTCCGTGAGATGAAATGCCTCGTCTGTCGGCGAAAGCGCGAGATCGCGTTGCCGATCTCCTTCGAAGAGTTCGAGCATCACCCGCTGGAAGCCATAGAAGAGGGGCGTCTTGAACGTAAATCCGGCAATGATATCGCGCCCACTGAGCGGAATGGCGCCGGGCAACACGGCATCCGGATGAAGCGCTGCGTAGTGGTTCACTCCAATGGCGTAGGCCTCTGCGATGGCGCGCGTCTCGGCGGAGATCTCGCTGTCATAGCCAACGTCGACCGCATCCCAGACGCCCATCCACTGCACCATGAAGTCGATCGGCGCGGCATCGAGCCCCTCGACCGCGGAGAGCCTACCGCGGGTTGCCAGACCGACCTTCTGGATGGTGAGAAAGTCATCTTCTGAGTGCGCAAACGCGAGGCCATAGGCCACGTCTGCATCCCGCTTGCCGTAGATGTGCGGAACGCCATACGCGTCACGAATGATGCGCACGTCGTAGGCTTCCGCTGCCGCAAGGTAGGCCTCAGGATCGAGTTCGAGATCCTCGGGCAGGACCGCCCAGAAGGCGACGATGCCCAGCCCGAGGAACAACGCCAGGAAGAAGGCCGCGACGACGCGCTTGATCACGAACGTTCACCCCTGCGAAAGAACGCCCAGCAATCTACCAGAACCGGCCTGCCCACTACCAATCCTCCGTGCCGGGCTCGCCTTTGAATGGGCCCTTGATTCCGTCGCTCACCCAGCCTCCGTAGAAGTGGCCCGGCTGGGCCCGCACCCGTTCGTCGCCCAGATAGCACGCAAGAGCACGTCCGGGGTAGATCGCCAGGAAGTCGCGCAAGGGCTCGAAGCCTTCATCGGGCTCCGGATAAGACCAGGCGGCGTTCTCGGCACGAACATCTCCGACCCGTAGGTCGAAGTAGCGCGCGAGGCCCTTCCATTCGCAGAAGCTCTCGAGTTCGCTCTTGACGAACAGGCCGGGGACCACATCTCCAGGAGGGACGTAGTACACCGGTGGGCTCCCGGTCTCGACCACGCGCAGCGCACGCGTCGACGCCGCCACGACCCGCCCGGCGAGCAACGCTCGCACCGGCCGGTGGGCGGGCTCCAGCCGCGGAGGACGCGGGTAATCCCAGACGGATTCTTCGCCGGGCCCGATGGCTTCGCGCTCGGCGGGCTGCGACCGCTTCTTGGCCCGCCAATGGGCGCGGGCCGCCGTCAGGTCCGGCGGGCGTCCGTAGCCATCCTCCATGGCCAGCCAAGGTAGCGCTGTCTCGACCGCCTGAGCGTGCTTCTCGAGGCCCGTTCAAAGCTCAGTTGCTTGTCTCCGACTCCATCGTTCAAGGCTCGGAGGCTTGTCTCCGACCTAAAGGTATGGCCCGCGCCCGCATCCTGGCTCCGCTACTCGTCCTGGTGGCGGTGCTTCTCCTGGTTCGCGTCCAGCCCGGTCCTCTGGTGAGCCTGCGCAACCAGGTCTTCGACCAACTCCAACGCAGCTGGCCCCGCCCGTGGCAGGACGCCGGCGTACGCGTGATCGATATCGATGAGGCCAGCCTGGCAAGAATCGGCCAATGGCCGTGGCCGCGACGGGTCATCGCCGATCTGGTCAGCAGCGCACATAGCTAGGGCACGGCGGCACGCTGCCAG
The DNA here is from genome assembly GCA_019312665.1 of Deltaproteobacteria bacterium. Lineage (GTDB taxonomy): Bacteria > Myxococcota_A > UBA9160 > UBA9160 > UBA6930. The sequence continues at coordinate 3,990 of JAFDCZ010000241.1, forward strand.
GGTAGAGCTAGCATGCGGCTCCATCGATCGGAGGGATCTCCCCATGCACCGCCTTCTCCTTTTCGTTCTGCTGGCAAGCTGGGCGGCTCCTGGACCTGCAGGAGCAGAGGCTATTGCGGTCGATGCAGCGGTCGTCGCTCGACACCTCGCCGAAGCGATCCGCTTTCCCACGGTCAGCCACCAGGACCCGGAACGCTTCGATGCTCAACCCTTCGAAAACCTGCTCGACCATTTTCGCGCCACCTACCCGCTCGTGCACGAACGCCTGACGGTCGAGCGAATCGCGGGCTATAGCCTGCTTCTCACCTGGCAGGGCAGCGATCCGGAGCTCGCACCCGCACTCTTCATGTCCCATACCGATGTGGTTCCGGTCGAGCAGGAAGCACTCAAGGGCTGGACCCATCCGCCCTTCGGCGGAGTGATCGAGGGAGACTTCATCTGGGGCCGCGGCAGCCTCGACGTAAAGAGCGGTGTGGTCGGTTGGCTCGAAGCCGCTGAAGGCTTGCTGGCCCAGGGGTTCGAACCGGCGCGCAGTTTGATCTTCGCCTTCGGCCACGACGAGGAGATCGGCGGCGAACAAGGTGCGGCGGCGCTCGCCGCCACTCTTCGCGAACGCGGCGTGAAGCTCTCGTTCCTGGTCGATGAAGGCGGCTTCCTCAGCACGGATCTCGGGCTGGTGCCGGGAAAGATCGTGGCCCAGATCAACACAGCGGAGAAGACCTACTTCACGATCCACCTGACCGCGCGCAGCGATGGCGGGCATTCGTCGACACCGCCTGCACACACCGCAGTCGGCAAGCTGGCCACGGCCATCCACCGGCTCGAGGCGAATCCCTTCCCCTTGCGGATCTCCCAGCCCGTGCGCGACCTGTTTGCGGCGCTGGCGCCGCACTTGCCCTTGGGCCGGCGCCTGGCCGTGAACAACCTGTGGTTGACCGGGCGGATCGTTGCGAGGCGCATGGCCGAGGATCCGCTCCAGGCCGCCATGCTCCGCACGACCACTGCGGCCACGATGATCTCTGGCGGAGTCAAGGAGAACGTGGTGCCCAAGCGCGCAACGGCGACCGTCAACTTCCGAATCCTTCCCGGTGAGACGCCCGACGACGTGCTTGCTCATGTGCGCGCGGTCATCGACAACCCCGAAATCGAAATCGAGTCCGACACCTGGTCCCAGGCGCCGCGGCCCGGGCGGGTCGATGCATTCGGCTATCAGGTGTTGACCGACGCCGTGCACGACGTCTATCCCGAGGCGATCGTCGTGCCGGGCCTGCTGCTCGGAGCGACCGACACGCGACACTACGCGGACATCGCGGACGATGCCTACCGGTTCCTCGGCGGGATGGTGACGCGCGCACAGATCCCCAGTATCCACGGAACGGATGAGCGGATCGGGATCGAGAGTCTGGCGAATGCGGTGCGCGTGCAGGCGCGCGTGCTGCAAAGAGCCGGGGAAGCCGAGCTGTAGGCCGCCACCGGGGCGTTGTGGTACAACCCCGGGGATGCAGAGCGCCTACCGCCTTTTGTGTGCCTTGATCGGTGGATCAGGCGTACTCATCGGTGTGGCCTTCCTG
>JAFDCZ010000242.1 GCA_019312665.1 Deltaproteobacteria bacterium
TCGAGTCGCCAGGTGCGGTATCGCGGGGCCTCCAGCGGATTGGCCGCGCGGGCCACCAGGTCGGTGTTCCGAGCAAGGGAAGAGTGTTCCCCAAACATCGCAGCGATCTGCTCGAGGCCACGGTCGTTGCAGCGGGCATGCGCCGCGGCGAAGTGGAGCCCCTTCGCGTTCCGCGCAATCCCCTCGATGTGCTCGCCCAACAGATCGTGGCGATGACGTCGATGGATTCGTGGGAGGTCGAGGCGTTGGCCCAGGCGATCGCCCGCACCGCGAATTTCCGGGATCTCTCTCGCGATCTTCTCCACGCGGTGCTCGACATGCTCGCGGGGCGCTACCCATCGACCGATTTCGCGGAGCTCCGGCCACGCCTGATCTGGGATCGTGAGCACGATCGACTCGAAGCGCGGCGTGGTTCCTCCACGATCGCATTGCTCTCCGGCGGGACGATTCCCGATCGTGGCCTGTACGGGGTGCATCTCGGGCCCGAAGGTCCGAGGATCGGGGAACTCGACGAGGAGATGGTCCACGAATCGCGCCCGGGCGAGACGATCACTCTCGGCGCCTCCACCTGGCGCATCACCGAGATCACCCGGGATCGGGTCGTCGTGGCTCCCGCGCCGGGCGAAGCGGGTCGGCTGCCCTTCTGGCGGGGCGATGGCCCCGGGCGCCCGGTGGAGTTGGGCCAGGCCCTGGGGCGCTTCGTGCGAGCTGGCCGAGCATTGCCGCGCTGCAGGTGGCGGGGAGCTCCACGAGGGCAGGGCGGCCGGGGAAGCCTGGCTATGCGAGGAGTTTGCGCTCGACGAGTTCGCGTCGCGCAACCTGGTCGGCTACGTGATCGACCAGCACGAGAGTGCGGGCGCTCTACCGACGGATCGCGCGATCACCATCGAACGCTTTCGCGACGAGCTGGGCGATTGGCGTGTGTGCCTGCTCAGCCCGTTTGGTTCCAGGCTGCATGCGCCGTGGGCCCTGGCGATCGAAGCGCGGCTCGCGGCGGAGAAGGGCTATGACGTGCAGACCCTGTGGAGCGACGATGGCATCGTGCTGCGCTTCGCGGATGCGGAAGAGTTGCCGCCGGCTTCGGTGTTCCTGCCCGAGCCCGAGGAGGTCGAAGACCTCGTGGTCGCGCAGCTCGAACGCTCGGCGCTCTTTGCCGGCCAGTTCCGGGAGAATGCAGCACGCGCTCTACTGCTCCCGCGTTGGCGTCCGGGCGGCCGCACGCCACTCTGGGCGCAACGCTTGCGAGCCCAGAACCTGCTGGCCGTCGCTCGCGAGTTTCCGTCCTTCCCGATCATGCTCGAGACGTATCGGGCCTGCCTGCAGGATGTCTTCGACTTGCCCGGCCTGATCGAGTTGCTGACCGCCATTCGGAGCCGCCGCGTCCGCGTGGACGAGGTCGAGACCCGGCAGGCCAGCCCCTTCGCGCGTTCCCTCGTTTTCGCCTACACCGCGATCTACCTGTATCAGGGCGACACCCCCGTGGCCGAGCGGCGCGCCCAGGCGCTCACCCTCGATCGCGACATGCTGCGGGATCTGCTCGGTCAGGAGGAGCTGCGCGAACTGCTCGACGCGACGGTGATCGAGGAGACAGAAGCCGATCTCCAGGGGCTGTCCGCCGACCGCAAGGCGCGCCATGCCGATGCGCTCCACGACCTGCTGCGTCGGGTCGGTGATCTGTCCGCCGCCGAGCTGCGCGTCCGCTGCGAGGGCGATCCGAAGGCCTGGCTCGAGGAACTCGAAATTTCACGGCGTGCAGCGCGTCTCAAGATCGGCGGCGAAGAGCGCTGGATTGCAGCCGAAGACGCGGCGCTCTACCGGGATGCGCTCGGGGCGGCGCCGCCGGCAGGCTTGCCCGAGGTCTTTCTCGAGCCCGTCCCCGATGCGGCCGAGCGTTTGTTCCGGCGCTACACCCGGGTGCACGGCCCGTTCGTGACCAGCCGAATCGCGGAACGTTATGCCTGGCTTCCCGCGCAAGCCCAGGCCGTGCTAGCCGGCTTGGAGGCGCGTGGGAAACTCCTCTCCGGCGAGTTCCATCCGGAGGGCCATGAGCGCGAGTGGTGCGAGCCGGAAGTGCTGCGGAGGATTCGCCGGCGCACGCTGGCTCGCCTGCGCGGCGAAGTCGCCGCGGTCGAGGCGAGCACCCTCGTCTACTTCTTGCCGGAATGGCATGGCATCGGCTCGCGAGGGGCGCCTGATCTTCGGCTCGGCGAGGCTCTCGACCAGCTCGAAGGTGTGCCGCTTCCCTTCTCGGAGCTCGAGAGCGCGATTCTTCCAGCGCGTGTTCCCGAGTTCGATCCTCGCATGCTCGATGAGCTAGGCGCTCTGGGGCAGCTGGCCTGGGTGGGTTGTGGCTCGCTAGGCGATCGGGACGGGCGGGTCGCCCTGTATCGGCGCGAGCGCATCGGCCTGCTGGTCGAACGGGGCACGCCGCCGGAGGACGCGAGCCCGCTCCATCTGGCACTCCTGGACCATCTCCAGGCCCGCGGGGCGTCCTTCTTCACGGAACTCGCGAATGCGACGGGTGAGCCGACTGGGGGCCCTCTCCTGCATGCTCTCTGGGATCTGGTCTGGGCGGGCCTGGTGACGAATGACACCCTGGCGCCGTTACGCGGGTTGGCGGTGCGCGCCGGGCTGCGCCGCCGGGGCCCGAGGGCATTGCCCTCGGCTGCGGCTGGACGTTGGTCCCTGGTGTCATCCCTCCTGCCCGAGAAGCCAGAGCCCACCGCTCGTGCCCATGCGCGCGCCCTTCAGCTGCTCGAGCGCCACGGTGTGGTGAGCCGCGATGTGCTGGCGCTCGAAACCGCACCCGGGGGTTGGAGCGCTCTCTATCCTGTCTTTCGCGAGATGGAAGAGATGGGCAAGCTGCGGCGCGGCCACTTCGTCGAAGGCTATAGCGGCGCGCAGTTCGCCTACGCCGGAGCCGTCGACCGTTTGCGTGCCGCACGACACTTTGGCGAGGAGCCTGTCGTGCGAGTCCTCGCCGCCTGCGATCCGGCCCAGCCTTTCGGTGCGCTGATTCCGTGGCCCACACCCCGAAGTGAGCGGGCGCGGCCGCGGCGGAGTGCGGGCGCTCGAGTCGTTCTCGTCGACGGTGAACTTCTCCTCTTTGCCGATCGCTCCGCTCGAAAGGTGTGGAGTTTTCCGACCTCGGATGAGAGCCGCGAAGAAGAGGTGCAGGCCCGCGCGATCCGGGCGCTGCATCGCCTCTTCGATGACCGTAGCCGAAACCTCCTCCGCATCGAAGAGATCGATGGGGAGCCTGCGGCGCGGTCTCCCCTGGTGGCACTGTTCACGCTCGCAGGTTTCAGGCAGAGCTACAAAGGGCTCGAGCTGGAACGCAGCGGGCGCATTCGGGATTGACCTGTCGGTTTCCGCTTCGGTTCGGAGAGTACCCGCTGCCGCCGGTCGGCATCTGAGATGTGATGATCCGCCACGTTCTCCTGGCTTCGATTCTCGCAATCGCGGCTTCCGGCATCGTCGCGATGGCCCGGCCCCGTTCCGGCGACGTCGCACCCCGTTCCGCGCCAGTCATCGGGGCCAGGGAATGGTTGAATAGCAAGCCCCTCACGGCCGAAGATCTTTGCGGCAATGTCGTGCTGGTCGAGTAGAGCCCAGCCAGCCGCTTCGCCTAGACCCCGATCAGTCCATCCAACACCGGCCAATCGACTGCGCTCTGGGCCGCGAAGGCTTCGATCAACAGATCGCGATCCGGGTCGTCCGGGCCGGCGGCCCGGAATGTCTCGATGGCCTTGGCGAGGGCGGCTTCCGGCGGACATTCCGGATGCTCCTCTTTCAGCGAGCCTTCCTCGTGTTCGATCTCCAGCAGGTCGAGCCACTCGGTCAGCAGTTCCATGCGGGATTCGAGGAAGTAGGTCGCGAGGATTTCCTCGGCCAATCCACTGGCGGCGACCCGGGCCAGGGCTCGCCGGACCATCTGTGCGCGCCGTTCCGGGGCCAGCTTCATGATGAATCGCGGCCGGGCCTTCATGACCGCGCCGGCCGCAGCCAGCGCCTGGGTATAGGCGGCCGGCGTGCTCTCGCGAATCCGCTCCAGGAGCTCGGTTGCCAGCTCAGGGCTCATGCGTGCGAAGACCTGATATGCCTTCATTTCGTACCCCCAGGTTCTGTGTTGTGCTCGCGTTCGGTTTCGCAACCGGGCTCGGCGTTGTAGCAGCCATACAGGGCGGCTGCGATGGTGAGGACGAGGCCGGCGGCCAGTGCCGAGTGGAGCCCCGTGACCTCGACCGGAAGTCCAAGCACCACATTGAAGATGCCCACCAGCATCTGGGTCAGCCCGAGCAGGGCCGCGAGCATCGCGAGCGGGCCTACCCGCTTCACGTTCCGGACCCGCCAGGCCGTGGCGACCAATGCCACGACGAGGGTGTAGCCCGTCATGCGGTGAAAGAGATGCATGCCCACGCTGCCACGCCAGGAAGGGAACCACCGACCGCCGTTGCAGGTGGGCCACTCCGGGCAGGCGAGCCCGGCGTAGCCCGAGGAAACCAGGCCGCCGAGGATCAGCTGAACCAGCAGCAGGATCGCGATTCCCCAAACAGCCTGCCGGACGCCTCGCGCGACCGGCCGGAGGATCTTGCCTTTTCCGAGGTCCGAAAGGCGAAGGGCGAGCACGAGCAGCGATGCATTGAACGCGTTGCCGACCAACAGGTGGGACGTCACGCTCCAGCGGGCCAGGAGCTCCCAGACGGTCAACGCGCCGAGCAGCACCTGCACGGCGAGCAACACCGCGCTGAGCACCACGAGTTTTCCCGCCGGCCCGCGGGTCGCCGGCTGCCACAGGATGGCGCCTCCCAGGCCCAGGAAGATCAGCCCCACACTTCCCGCCAGAACCCGGTGGCTCCATTCGAACGCGACCTTCAGGTCGAACTCGGGGATCGCCTGCCCGAAGCAGAGGGGCCAATCCGGGCAGGCCAGGCCGGCTCCATGGGCTCGGACCAGCGCGCCCAGGACGACCAGCGAGCTGGTGATGACCACCAGGCTGGCGACGCCCCAGGCCAGGGCCGTACTTCGAGGGAGCGTCTGCATGAGGGAGCGCGTACGGTAGGGGATGCCCCCAGGCCAGCAATATGGATGGGCATTCACCCGGGGGGCATGTCCAGGCCTACGGTCCATACTGACCGTCCGGTTGGGGCTCTTTCACTTCAGTCGACCCCCAAGGCCGCCGATGACATGGAGCAATGAGCGCCTTGACCTCCCCGATACTCCCCAAAGACGATCCGCGCCATCTGCGCGGCCTTTTCGATCGAGCCACCGAGCTGGCCCAGCGGCACGGTGTGACGTCCGTGTTCGTAGGCATTGCCGGCGACGAATCCGATCTGCTCGCCCCCGAGTTCATCGACTACGTCGAGAGCGCGCTGCGGGTGGAGGATTGGGTTTTCCGCTTGCTGCGCGGCCGGGCTGTGCTGCTGCTGGCCGATGTGGATCAGGTCAAGGCCGCCTCGGTCCTCGAGCGGATCCGCGATGAATTCACCGCCCAGTTCGCCCCTCGCGACGGCTTCGAAGTGGTGCTTGGCTACTACGAGGTCGTTCCGGGCCCGACCGCTGCAATGGCCAAGAAAATCCTGCCGGTGATCTTCGAACCGGCTGGCTAGCGCCTAACGTCCAACCTCTTGGCTCAGGGCTGAGGCCAGGTCCGGGTGCCGCCAGGGATAGCCGGCGGAGACGGCAACCTTCGGTAAGACCCGCTTGCTTCCGAGCAGTTCTCCGGCCAGGGGGCCGAGGGCTGCCTTGACGGCGAATGCCGGGACGACGAGGCGTGCAGGGCGCCTCAGGGCCTCACCGAGCTGGCGGGTGTATTCCCGGTTGCGCACCGGCTCAGGGGCGGTCGCATTGACGGCGCCTGAGAGAGAGTCGTCCTCGAGCCCTCGAAGGATGAGCCCGACGGCATCGTCGATGTGGATCCAGGAGAACCACTGATTGCCCGTTCCGAGCCTTCCGCCCAGGCCGGCCCGAAAGATGGGAGCCATCTGGGCAAGCGCGCCGCCCTCTCGCGACAGGACGACAGCAAAGCGCAGGGAGATCCGGCGCATGCCGAGTTCTTCGACCCGGGCCGCCTGTTCCTCCCAAGCCCGGCAGAGGTCCGCGAGAAAGCCTTCACCGGGCGCCGCATCCTCGCTCA
>JAFDCZ010000243.1 GCA_019312665.1 Deltaproteobacteria bacterium
CTGGCAACGTGCAGCTCCGCTCCGGACTCCGACAGCGACTGAAGCGCTCGGATCCCCTCGCTGTCCGCCGAGCGTAGACCGGACAGTTCCAGACACAGGGGCGGGTGGGCCGCCTCACAAGCAACCCTCACATCGGGCAGGCTCGTGCTCGTCAGCTGCCCCTCGATTCGAATGGTGGTGCCTGTCTCTCCCGCTTCGATGCTGACTCGGATAGCCATTCGTCGGTCTCTCCCGGGACGGGTTCGAAATCTGCAGCTCGTTCCCGGCAGGAAAAGCAAAGTCCATGCCAGATTTCCCGGCACAGGAGGCAGCCTTCCAACCAACCGATTCACAACAGTCTTCCTCGGTGATGGTTCGCCCGGGCCAGCAGAGGGGTGCGAAAATGCGCCGGTGCTCGCACCCAGAGGTGCAAGATCTCACACGATGTCGCGGTGCCTCCTGCCCGAAGGCCTATCGGTCTCCACGGGACCCGCTGACAAGGACGAGTCCGATCTGCTCGTCGAGGGGCACGTGGATGCGCTCTTCCATGCCGCGGAGCCGCGCGCGTTCACAGCGGGCGATCCGCGGGTCCAGAGGCTCTTCCCCGATTCTCGGAGGACCGAGCAGGCGTACTTCGCCAAGACCGGGATCTTTCCCATCATGCACGCCGTCGCGATCCGCAAGGCGACGGCCGACGCGAACCCCTGGCTGCCGGAGGCCGTATTCCGCGCCTATTCGCGCGCCAAGCCAGCTGAACTACGAGCGGATGAGCAAGCTGGGGTGGGTCGAGAGCTCACTGCCCTGGTTTGCGCAGGAGCTCGAGGACGGCGCCTAGCCGCTTTCCCGGGTTCTCTTGCGCTGGGAGAAGAGCCGCTCGTTCGCCGTGGACACGGAGCCAGGAGCCACCAGCGGTGGCCCCTGGCTCCGCCAAGCCAATCGATCAGGGGGCGCCCCAGCCACGGTCGAGGTTGTCCCACTCGGGAACCTGCATGATGGCCTCGCGCGGATCGAACGGAAGCCTGTCCGGATTGATGCGCGGCTTGGACGCCTGGATGGTTTCCGGACGGGCGTTCTCGACGTTCTTGAACGGGAAGTCACGCCCCTGCCCCTTGTCCGGGTAAGCCTTCTTGAACATCAAGTGGCGGGTCTTCATGATGCTGAACATCGGCTTGGTCGGGAACAGCTGAAGCATCATCGGATACACTTCGCGGGGATCGTTGTAGAGATCGTAGAACTCCGCACCGCTGAGCCCCGGTGTCGCGTTGCGCCAGTCGCGCTTGTAACGACCTTTCACCGTCGCCGCGAGCTGGTCACCGGTGTAGATGAACACGTAGTCGCGCCGGCTATGCGTGTCCCCTTCCAGGAAGAGCGCGGTCTGATCGATCCCATCGATGATGCGGTCCGTGGGGATGTGCTCCTTTGCACCGGCGAGGTTGGCGAAGGTGGTGAAGAGATCCGTCTCGTGAATGATGTCGCCGACGATCTGGCCTTCTTCGATGACCCCGGGCCAGCGCGCATGCGCGGTCACACGGACACCGCCCTCGAGGAAGTCACCTTTGCCGCCGCGGTGGAGGGTCTCGACCATTCCGGGGGGGCCATGGTGGATCATGGGACCATTGTCAGCCATCAGGACGACGAGGGTGTTCTCCTCGATGCCCAACACCTTCAACTCTTCCATCAATTGGCCGACATAGATGTCGAAGCGAGCGAGGCCTTCCTGAAGCATCCCTGCAGACACGGTGAGCTTTTCAGGGAATCCAGTGAAGGGCGTAATTTGCGGCCAGAACGCGACGTAGAACGGCTTCTTCGCCTCGACGTTCCTCTTCATGAACTTCGAGATTCGCTTCTGGGATTCGCCATCGACGGCAATGTAGTCTGCGAGATTGGGGGGCGTGCCGAACTCACGGACCGGTCCGCCCTTGACGCCCTCGAGCGCCCAGACATACCCCCTGGGCCGCCAGCCCTTGTCGATGTCGTAGGGATCGTCCGGCAGAATCTCGGGGTGCAGGCTGCCCGGCCGGATGGCGCCCGCCCGTTCCAGATCGGGCGTGTACATGCTGGGCACCTGGTTGTAAGGCGTCCAGAGCGCTTCGTCGAAGCCCTGATTCGTCAAATAGCTCGCTTCGATGTCGCCGAGGTGCGACTTGCCGTAGAAGGCGGTCGCATAACCTGCCTCGCTCAGTACCTCGGCCATCGTCACTTCTTCAGCAGCCAGACCACCGTATTCGTAGGGGAACCCGACGTTGTACATGCCGTTGCGTATCGCGTGGCGCCCCGTCATCGCCGCGGCGCGGCTCGGCGTACAGGAGGGCTCCGTGTACATTCGCGCGAAGTAGATGCCCTCCGCTGAGAACCGGTTCATGTTCGGCGTTTCCCAGCCGCGCGTCTTCTGGATCTGTGGAACTCCGATCTCGCCAACGGCGGTGTCGTCCCACATGATGTGGATGATGTTCGGCGGCGTGCCGTGCTTATCGCGCAGCGCCTTCAGCTTGGCAGCCAGCTCCACGTCCTGCTGCGCCCACTTCTCACCGTACTGGGCTTCGAGCACGTAGTACTCGGCGTCGTGCACGATCTCCCGGGCCGCCGCGGGCCGCGGCGTGCAGCTGAGGCCGGAGACGACGACGACGATCCCCCAGACCACAGCCAGGCCGATCCCACTCGGCCCGCGCAGCGCGCCGACAGCGCTTCCGCGGCCCCGCCCCGGGGTTCCTGCCCCTGACCTGTTTGCACGATCCTGCGATCGCTTCCGACGAGTCATGATCTTTCTCCTTCCAGTCGTGTGCCGATACGCGCGCAACTCGAGTTTGTTCGTTGACAGGAGCAGCAAGCTCCATGCCGGGACTCCAAGCACGGGGCGGTGCTCCTAAGTATTGGATTCGCAACGATTCTTCTCGGTTCTGGAGCGCCTGGGCCACCCAGGGGGTGCGAGAGGCTGCAGACCCTCGCACCCTGAGGTGCGAAATCTCGCACGATGTGCCTATAGTGACGGGCGCCTGCGAGCGCCTGGACGCAAGGGTGTGACGCCATGAGTGTGGATTCCCAGACCTACGCTGCGTACGAGTCCGTTCCGGACGCCCTGCTCATCGTCGGCCGTGACGGTCCGATCGTGTTCGCAAACCGACACGCCGAGCGTCTCTTTGGCTACGAGCCGGGCCAGCTCGTCGGTGTCGAGATCGAGGCGCTCCTCCCCGAGCAATACCGCCAGCGGCATGCCAAGCTGCGCGCGGAATTTTCCGTCGATCCCGCCGTTCGCCCCATGGGATACGGGCGAGAGCTTTTCGCCCGGAGCAGCGACGGTCGGGAATTTCCCGTCGAGATCGGCATCGGTCCGGCGGACCGAGAGGAGCGCGCCGTCGCCGTCATCCGCGACATCAGCGAGCAGGTGCTGACTCGGAAGAAGCTCGAGCGCGCGATGACGGAGCTGGCAAGGTCGAAGGACAGGCTGCAAGCCGAGGCCGACTATCTCCGCGAGGACCTCGAGCGAGAGCAGGAGCTCACGGAGATCGTCGGCAGGAGCGAAGCAATGGTCGCGACGCTCGAGAAGGTAGAGCAGGCGGCCAAGACGGACGCGACGGTGCTGCTGCTCGGCGAAACGGGGACCGGCAAGGAATTGCTGGCCCATGCGCTCCACTCTCGGAGCAACCGCACGAAGAAGCCACTCGTCAAGATCGACTGTGCGACGCTGCCTTCCGGCCTGGTCGAGAGCGAGCTCTTCGGGCACGAGAAGGGCGCGTTCACCGGTGCCCATGAGAAGAAGGTGGGCCGCTTCGAGCTGGCGGATGGAGGAACCGTATTCCTCGATGAGATCGGCGAATTGTCCCTCGAGCTTCAGGCGAAGCTGCTGAGAGTGATTCAAGAGGGGGAGTTCCAGCGGCTCGGGGCGAAACGCGAGAAGAAGATCGACGTTCGCTTCATTGCGGCGACGAATCGGGATCTGAGAGAGGAGATGCGCGAGCGGCGCTTCCGCTCCGACCTCTACTACCGTCTCAGCGTATTTCCGATCGAGAGCCCCCCGCTGCGCGATCGCCGCGAGGACATACCGCTGCTGGCGTCGTACTTCCTGTCCAGGTTCCAGGCCACCGTGGGGAAGAGAATCAACACGATCGCGAAGAGCAGCATGGAAGCGTTGGTGGCCTACAGCTGGCCGGGCAATGTTCGCGAGCTCCAGAACGTCATCGAACGTTCCGCAATCCTGTGCTCGGGCGATACCCTGATCGTACGGGAAGTGCTCGGTGATTTCGGGAGCCCCGATCGCGAATCCGCGAGCTCGCTGACGCAGGAGCTCGAAGACATCGAGCGCGCCAATATCTTGCGTGCCCTCGAAGGATCGGACTGGAAGGTCAAGGGGGACGGCAACGCCGCCAGTCGCCTCGGCATCAAACCCAGCACACTGCGGTCGCGCATGAAGAGGCTCGGGATCGAGCGGTCCTGAGCGGGATCGATGGCCGTCATCGAGAAGGCAGCCCCAGCACCGCCAGCAAGGCAATTGCGATGCGAGGGCAAGCACCCCTTCGTCGATACGTCCTCGTCGTGTCCATCGCGCGATCTCCTTTCCTTTCACCTACCTGGGTCGACCCGGGAAATGGTGGGACATCTGTTCCGGCAAGACCGGGTCATAGCGGTGGCGACGAGCCTGCTACGCTCGGCGCCCGTTCCGCGAAGAGAGCTCCCGAAGCGTCATGCCGCAAGAGATCGTCACCTTCGGTCCCTCCTTCTGCGGCGCAACGCTGATCGTTCTCGTCCACCTCTTCATCCACCGCTCGCGCTTCCTGAAGGGACAACAGAACCCCTGGCCCGACTTCCTCGCCGGCATCGCGCTGGGCTACCTGTTCGTCGAGATCTTTCCCCACTTAGCGAGCTTTCAGCAGAAGCTCCTCGCGGCGGCGGACGGCGGACCCCTGGGGTTTCTCGAACACCACGCGTACCTCATGGCTGCGGCCGGCTTCCTCGTGCATCTGGCCATCGGCCTCTCCGGAGAGCGCGCTCGATCCCAGCGAGTGCCCGAGACGATCAGCATCGGGAACCTGCCGTTGGCCGTGGGTCTCAGCGCGTTCAGCCTGGCCGCCTACGCGTTCCTGATCGGCTACATGCTGGCGGAGCAGCCCACGCATCGCGCGGGCGCAGGGATCGGATTCGGTGTGGCCATGGCCGCTCACTTCGTGGGGCTCGACCACTTCTACCGCGATCGCTACCCGCAGCTGTGGGATGCCGCTCTCCGCTACGTCCTCGCGGGAGCCGTCTACGGGGGCTGGATCTTCGGAGTCACCGGCGAGCTCTCCGACCCCGTATACGCTCTCGCGTTCACCTTTCTGGCCGGGGGCCTGATGGTCACCACCGCCCTGTTCGAGCTTCCCCGCGTCAAGTCGTGGCGCTCCTACGCCAGCTTCTGCGCTGGAGCGATCGCCTTCAGTGCATTGATCCTGCTCGTGCAGCACTTCGACCTGTGAGCCGCGTGCTTTTGGGTGAAGCGGTGCTAGACAGCCGCACTAGCGACAAGTAGGCTTGAGGGTCCCGAGACGGAACCCCGTCTCTGGTTG
>JAFDCZ010000012.1 GCA_019312665.1 Deltaproteobacteria bacterium
CAGTCGGCTCATTCGGCCCTCGAAAGCCGGCTCGTCACCCTCTACACCGCCTGGAAGGGTGAACGGGTGGAGGGCTACGCCTTCATCGACATCCACACGGTTCGCACCCAGCCCGAAGCCTTCCTCGTGGTGCTCAGCCCCGAAGGCCAGGTACGCTCCGTCCGCATGCTCGCCTTCTATGAACCCCCGGAATACCGGCCCCCGAATCGCTGGCTCAAACAATTCAGGGCACTCAGCGTGGAGTGGCTGCAGCCCGATCGAACGGCCAGCGCTGAGATCCACGGTATCGCTGGCTCGACGCTCTCGGCCCGCGCCGTGACCAGCGGTGTTCGGCGTTCGCTCGCCTTCTACGAGCTGCTGGTCGGCTCTAGCCGTTCCGGGGTGGTTGTCAGCGAATCCACTTCGCAGAACGTCGTCGGCGGCGGGGGACGTTAGGCCCGTTGCGCTTCGTCGTCACCGGCGAGTGGAGCCGAAACCGGTTGCTCCAGACGATCGTCGTGCTCTACGTGGTGTACGTGTTCGGCCTGTGGCTGACCAATTTCGGGCTCTACTTCAACAAGATGGGCCTCAGCTACGTCTCCGTCGTGGAGTACTACCTGGGAGCCGAGGAGCGTTTTCTCCAACCGCGCAGCTACCAGGGGTTGCTCGAAGTCTCCCACTTCCACTTCTTCGCGATGGGCATGCTGCTGCTCGTGCTCACCCATCTCATGCTGTTCGTGCCTCTGAAGAACTCGACCAAAGCCTGGTTGATCGTTCTTCCGTTCGTCTCGGCCTTCCTCGAGGAAGGCGCGAGCTGGCTGATCCGCTTCGCTCACCCGGGCTTCGCCTACCTGAAGATTGCGAGCTTCCTGCTCATGCAGGGCAGCTTGCTCGCGTTGATGACGATCTCGCTCTGGTCGGTCTTCTCTGCGAACTCCCGGAACTACAAGAGCGGCGAGAACCCCTGAGGTTCGGCCCATGCTGCACGTCCGATTCGCAGCCTGCGGTGCCAGCCTGCTCGTCTGCGTGCTGGGATGCGTACACCCCGCCGCCTCCACTCGTGTCTCCGATGGACGGCAAGCCATGGGGACGATCCTCGAGATCACTCTCTACGTCGCCGAGGCCGAGCAGGGACGGTTGCTGCTCGACCGCCTGTACAACCGGGTTGCCGCGCTCGAAGCAGAAATCACCACCTGGAATGAGGCAAGCGCAGCCAGCCGCCTGAACGCCGCTGCAGGAACGGAACCCGTAGCCGTGCCTCCGGCACTGCGGGCACTTCTGACGGTAGGCGTGCAGGCTGCCCTGGAGACCGAGGGTGTATTCGATGTGAGCGTCGGCCCATTGATCGCTCTTTGGCGACAAGCGGGGGAACGTGGGCGCATCCCGACCGCAAGCGAGATCGATGCGGCACGACGTCGTGTCGGCGCAGAGCGGATCGCCCTGGTTGGCAACAGCGCCGCTCTCGCGCCGGAGATGACGATCTCCTTCGACGGCGTCGCAAAGGGATGGGCCCTCGATAGGCTCGGAGAGATGCTCGAGAATGAGGGCATCGAGCGGGTGCTGCTCGACTTCGGAGGTAGCAGCTGGCTGGCGCGAGGTGCTCCGCCGAATGCGGCCGGGTGGCGGGTCCTCATTGCCGACCAGGCGGGTCGCCGGAGCCTGATCGTGTTGCGCGACGAGAGCCTGTCGGTCTCCGAAAGTCTCGGCCAGAACATCGAGATCGATGGGCGCTCCTTCAGTCATGTGATCGATCCTCGGAGTGGCTGGCCCGTGGAGACCCGACGCTTGACGGCTGTGCGTTCACCGCTGGGAGCCGAGGCAGAAATCTGGAGCACGGCATTGCTGATCTTCTCCGAAGAAGAAGGCCGCCGGCGAATCGATGAGCATGAGGGTCTCGAAGCCCTGTGGATCGAGGCGGACGGGCGGGCCCACCACACCGAAGGCTTCGCCGTGGAGTGGGCGGTCGACTTGCATGGGAGCGGAGGCCCATGAGGGCCGCCATCGACGCCTGCTTTCGTGCCGGGCTGCGCCTGGCGTGGCTTGGCCTCCGAGCGTACTTCGCCATCTTCCGCCCCAAGATCCGGGCGAGTGTGGTGCTCGTTCATTGGGAGGGACAGCTGCTGCTCGTGACGAACTCCTACCGGAAGGGGCAGGGCTTTCCAGGCGGGATGCTCAAGTGGCGCGAAGATCCTCGGCAGGGTGCCTGCCGTGAGCTCGAGGAAGAAGTCGGGCTTGCGATCCGTCCGGATGGCCTGCATTTCCTTGGCGTCTTCGTGCGGAAGGAATGGGGCGCCGAGATCGAGTTGCACGCGTTCGGCTTGGAATTCGACCAGGAGCCGACCCCCGAGATCGACCAGCGGGAAGTCGTGGAGGCAGTTTTCTTCAGTGTCGAGGAGGCCGCCAGGAGGCTTCCGGAATCTCGCGATCTGATCGAGCGCTTCGCGGAAGCTGGGAGCATGTTGGTAAGGTCCCCTGCCGAGGGAACATGATGCACAGCCAACCCCCGTCGATCGCGGCCTGCGCAGAGCCACCAGCCGGCATGCGCGGAAATCGAGACGAGATCGTCGCCTCGGTCATGGCAGATTGCCTGGCCGAGGCATCGCTCACGGGAAGCCTGCTGTGTGCGTTCGATGAAACAGGGAAGGTCGAGGAAGCGGCCACCCAGGCCGGGCTCGTTTGCCAGACTTGGAGTCGAAACGAGCTTCCCTGGCCACCGGAAGCGGCTGCCGACAACGTGGCCCTGCGTCTTCCCAAGGGGCGGGAAGCCCTGCTGATGAGCCTTCATGCCGTGCTTTCCCGCGCCACACCGGGGGCACGGGTCTTCGTCTTCGGCGCCAACGACGAGGGCATCCGCTCCGCAGACAAGCCCCTGAGTGGTTGGCTCGAAGATCTCTACGCCCTGGAAACCAAGCGACATAGTCGCGTCTGGAGCGGCACGCTCGCAAAGGATGCGGGACCGTTCCGCTCCAAGTTGTCGGATTGGGAGGAAGCTCTCGAAATCGATGCGCCGGGCGGCCCCTTGCGGCTCATCTCCCTGCCCGGCCTCTTCGCTCATGGTCGGCTGGATCCGGGCACACGCCTGCTCCTCGAATGGTTGGAAGAGCTTCCGCGCCCGAAGCCCGGCGCCCGCATGCTGGATTTCGGCTGCGGCGCGGGAACCATTTCTCTCGCCTTCGCGCGGCGTTGCGAGGACGCAGAAATCCATTGCGTAGACCGGGATGCGCTCGCCATTCACGCGGCGCAACTCAACCTGCCGAACGCAAGCCTCCACCTCGGCGACGGCTGGTCCGCGGTGCCAGAAGCGCTTCGCTTCGATCTGATCGCGAGCAACCCACCGCTCCACAGCGGCAAGGATCAGGACCTGCGGGGGCTCGTCCAACTGATCGAGGGCTCTCGGCGGCGGCTCACCAAGCGGGGGCGGCTGGCTCTCGTCACCCAGCGCCCGCTGCCCGTGGGCTCCCTGCTAGACGAACGATTCGCTCACGTGGACGTCGCCCGGGAATCTCGGAGCTTCCGTGTCTGGGTCGCCTCGGGGCTGAAGCGAAGAGAAGGCTGACAAAGCCCCAAGCCTTCCGTGGCGCTACCGAACCGGAACGAACCGGTCGCCCGCCAGCTCCCGCAAGCGCGCCACATCTTCTCGACGGGAGTGAGAGAGGGGCACGGTTTCGCCTAGCTCCAGAAGGATCATCGAATCGTCGAGCGGCTGCTGTTCGTGAAGCGAGCGGTAGAGAGAGGCGATCACCGCCTGCTCGATCTCGGCGCCTGAAAATCCTTCGCTCGCCGCGACCAGGCCCGGCAAGTCGAAGCAAGCCGGCTCCTGTTTCCGGTGGCGCAGGTGGATGCCAAAGATCGTCTCGCGCTCGTCGGGTTCAGGCAGATCGACGAAGAAGATCTCGTCGAAGCGGCCCTTGCGGAGCAGCTCGGGCGGCAGGCGGAAGACATCATTCGCCGTGGCGATCAGGAAGACGGGCTTCGTCTTCTCTTGAAGCCACGTCAGCAGGCTCGCGAAGATGCGCTGGCTCGCGCCTCCATCCTGGTCTCCGCCCTGGGCGAAGCCTTTTTCGATCTCATCGATCCAGAGGACGCAGGGGGCCATGGACTCTGCCAGGTCGATCGCGCGCCGCATGTTCTTCTCGCTCTCGCCCATGTACTTGTCGTAGAGCCGTCCCGCATCGAGTTTGAGCAGCGGCATGTTCCACTCGCGGGCAATGCATTTCGCAGCCAGGGATTTTCCACAACCTTGGACGCCCACCAGCAGGATTCCGCTCGGCGGATCGAGGTTCAGCGCCTTCGCCTGCTCGCTGAAACCGAGCCGAGCCCGGGCCAACCATTCGCGCAGCCGTTCGAAACCACCGAGCTCGTATGGATTGTCCTCGGCAGGAAAGTATTCGAGCAGGCCATCCCTGCTGATCTCCGCCGCCTTGCGGTCTTGCAACTCGGCGACATCGTCGGAGCTCAGACGACTATCCTTCAAGACGGCTCCGGCCACGGCCTGCCGCGCCTGATTGGCAGTCATGCCGCTCAGTGCATCCAACAGGCGCTCGAAATCCGCGGGAGAAAGATCCACCTGGGGGCGGGTGCGCGAGCGAAGCGAGGAGAGAACCGAAGAGACGACGCCGCGCAGCTCGTCCTTGTTGGGCAGGGCGACTTCGTAGTGGACCACATGGTGGTCCGCGTCCTTCGGAAATTTGTGACCCGCTCCAGTGATGACGAGAGCCGAGTGGGTGTGCGAGAACATCTGCGCGAGATCGCGAAACGCTCGACACACCGCCGGATCTTCCAGGTGGCGGGCGAAATCCTTCAGCAGAAAGATCGCTTCGAGCCGTAGCGTGCGGATGTGAGCCAGCACCTCCATCGCACCAGAGGTCGAACGGTTCGGCTGGCCATCGGGTTTGCGCACGAGCCCACGCGTGAGCGACCACTCGAAGATCGGCAGGCCGACTTCCCCAGCCGCCGCATTCACCAGGGCCACGACCCTCTCCTCCTCCACCGAATCGATCGCAATCGCCGGATGGAAGGAGAGGATCAGCGTCTTGATGTCATGAATCGAAGTCTGGAGCGCCACGCCCTGGCTCATCGATCAGTCACAACACCACCTTGAACAAGTCAACGAGCGGGGACGGAGTTTAGAATTGACTTTTGAATGGGGGATTAATCCCCCATTCAAAAGTCAATTCTATGCGGCCGCGGTGAACGTAGACCAGGCCCGGCTTGGCGCCCTTGGGTTTGGAGATGTCCTTGCACTCGGCCACGTGCACGGGGGCCCGGGTTGCGTTCTTCTGCTTGGAGAACTGGACGGCCAGCTCGGCGGCCTCCAGCAGCGCCTCTTGGGGCGGCTCGCCTTTTTCGACGCGCAGAATCACGTGGCTGCCCGGCGAACCTTCGAGATGGAAGAAGAGATCCCGGCCGCGGGCCAAACGGGTCGTCAGCATATCGTTACCGGAATCGTTCTTGCCGACCCAGATCTCGAGCCCACCGGTCGCCTTGTAGCACTTCGGAACCAGGCGGGTCGGTAGCTCACGCTTGCCTAGCTTCCAGACTTTGCGGGGCTTCGCAGCCGCAGGGCCGGACGTGCGCGCCTTCGGCAGGTAGCGATCGAGCAAGCGCGCGACGTCGGGACGTTCCGCCAGAGCGCGCAGTGCCTCTTCGTCCTGATCCCCAAGGGCCTCCAGCTCGGCGTGCAGAGCGTCGAGAGAGCTGCGCCGCTCCTCCAGGGCTTCCGTGTCCTGGGCGGCTCGGACGCCCTTCTTCATCGCCTTCCGGGATCGCTTGAACAACAGCTCCATGTTGCCCGTGGCGTCGAGCTTCGGATCGAGGAGGATCGCGACCGTTGCACCGGTCTCGAAATCCTCGACCTCGACCTCACTGGCCTTCTTGCCGACGCGCTTGAGGTTGCCCTTCAACAGCTCCCCCCAGCGCTCGAGCTTCGGCGCCTCGGCTCCGGCTTCGGAATCCTTGGCGAGAGCGCGCGCCTTTCTTTCCAGGGCAGCTCGCTGCTTCTTCAACGCCTGGGCCAGCTGATGGCGCAAGCGGTCCTCTTGTTCACGATCTTCTCGGAGCCCGTACTCCTCCTGGATCGCGCCCAACAGCTCCGAATCGTCCACCGCGGCGAAGCGATCTTCGCGTTTCGGTGCCGGTGCACCTTCCGGATCCCGCCAGGGCTCGCCGAGCTTGAGATCGCGGCGCGTATCGGAGAGCGGACGAGCCGTGCGCACGATCACGTCGTCGCGCTCGAGCACATAGAGGTTGCTACGCGGCCCCATCAGCGAGAGCAAGAGCTCCGTTCGCGCGCCATCGCGGGCCTCGAAGCGAAGCGCGAGCTGACGGTCCTCCCCTCGGAGTACGACTTCCCGCAGCCGCGCCCCTTCGAGCCGCGGCTTCACGTATTGGGCCAGGGCGGGGGGCCGTGCCGGTGCCTTGCGGGGCCGAGGCAGCGCCGAAACACGGCCGAACTTCGGACGCCACGAGAGCAGGAGAAACAAGCCTTGCTTGGGGCCATGCACGTCGCCGCCGGAAAGATGCAGCACCAGCTCGAAGCTCCCGGGCTCCACCAGCTTGTCCAGCCGCGCACCCCGCCATTCGGAATCGAGGACACGCCCCGCTCGCTCGAGCTCAGCCAGGCTCAACATCGCATCACTTCCGTCATCCCTTCATGTCTGACAACGGGGACAATAGTGGGAGCTGCGCTGCCCGATCACCTTGCGACGAATGGGGGTCTGACACGAGAGGCAGGGCCCGCCCTTGCGCGCGTAGACCCGGCGCTCGTCCTGGTACCCCCCGTCGCTCCCGTCCGGGGCAACATAGTCGCTGATACTCGACCCGCCGGTCTCGATCGATCGTCGCATCACCTTCTTCATGCCGTCCACCAGCCGGATGCACTCGGCGCGGGTCACGCGTCCAGCGGCGCGCCCGGGCCGCACGCCCGCCAGGAAGAGAGCTTCATCGGAATAGATGTTTCCGCTCCCGGCAATCACGGATTGATCGAGGATCAGGCTCTTGATCGCGACCCGTCTCTTCCGGCTGGCTCGAAACAGCTCTTCACCGGTCGTCTCGAGCGCATCGGTGCCAAGCTTGTCGAGCCGCTCGCAGGGCTCACCCGGCGCCAATAGCTGCACCTTCCCGAATTTCCGGACGTCGCGGAAGAACACATCCGGGCCCTCGTGCGCAAAGCGAAGCTGAAGATGGGTGTGTTCATCCGGCTCGAAGACGCGCTGCTGCTCGGGAGCCAACGCCGCCCGTGCTGTTGCCGAGAGCAACCTCGGACTCTGCGCCAGGGAGCTGAACAGCTGGCCTGTCATGCCGAGGTGGAGCAGCAGACGTCCGCCACCATCGAGTTCCGCGACCAGGTACTTTCCGCGCCGCTCCAAGCCAGTGAAGCGGCGGCCCACCAGCCGACGACGCAACTTCGCAGGGGGCGTGAGAAAGAAATAGCTGTCTCCAGTCGTCCGAACCTGGCGAACCTTGCGTCCTACGATCAGCGGCTCGATCCGCCGTCGCGTCACCTCGACTTCGGGGAGTTCGGGCATCGCAGCTCAGGGATCGAAGCGCGCGCGCAACTCTGGCGACGCAACCGGGCAGACATCGTCCGGCCGGGCCCAGATCCGGTGGCGCACGGCAGCCAGTGTGGCGTAGGCAAGATCGCGAAGCGGGCGGGGGACCCTGCGCAGGATCCGAGCTGTGCGAAGATGCCGGCCACCCAGGTGGTTGAGCAGCCGAAGCGTGGCGTCGGTACGGGTGTGCACACTTCCGTCGGGTTCGAGCACGACCACACTATCCGGCAACCCACCGCGGAGGGCGGGGTCGAGCCGCCGCGCGAACGTCTCCCCGCCAATTGGTGCGAAACGGAATCGCTCTCCCTCTGGATCCTCCCGGATCAGGTAGCGCACCGTCTTGTGACAGAGCCCGCAGGCACCATCGTAGAAGACGATGGGCAAGGCTTCGCTCTCCGGCGCGGGTGAGAGCCCCTGGCTCATCGATCCCTGCTTAGGCCCGGCTGGATGCCGAGTTCACGCATTCCAAGCGACGGATCTCGCGTGATGGTGGCTCTCATGGGCACTCCTCGGCCGAAAGGTAGCAATGCGGGGTTTCCCGGCGGGCTCAGGGATGGGATGATCCCGGTCTCCCTCAACTGCCAGGAGCTTATCACCATGTCCATTCGGGCCTGCCTCGCCTTCGCCCTTCTTCTCACCGCCGGCCACGCCCACGCCCAGGCCGTGTCCGGAGAGCCGGCACCCGAGGGCGCGCGGGTGTATTTCATTTCGCCCTTGGAGGGTGAGGTCGTCGCCAGCCCGGTTACCGTCCGCTTCGGTCTGGCAGGGATGGGTGTGGCTCCCGCCGGAACCCAGAAGGCCGGCACCGGCCACCACCATCTGATCATCGATGCGGCTACGCCCAAGGCCGACCAACCGATCCCGGCCGACGAACACCACGTGCACTTCGGCGGTGGCCAGACCGAGACCACGATCGTGCTCGCACCGGGCGAGCACACGCTCCAGCTGGTGGTTGGCGATTTCAAGCACGTGCCTCATGACAAGCCGGTCGTCTCGGAGCGGATCACCGTCCGGGTCGAGTAGGCCGGTCCGAGGGCCCGGATACCGCTACCCTCCGCCCCTTCATGAGCCAGGACAACTCGCAGAAACCGTACCCGGAAGTTCCCGCCCAACCGAAATTCCCGGAGATCGAACAACGGGTGCTTGCGCGTTGGCGCGAGGATCGGACCTTCGAGCGCTCGGTCGAGAACCGGCCCGCCGGTGAGAAGGGCGCGAACGAGTTTGTCTTCTATGACGGCCCGCCCTTCGCCAATGGCAAACCCCATTTCGGCCATCTCGTCACGAGCTACGTGAAGGATATCGTGCCGCGCTATCAGACCCTGCGAGGGCGGCGGGTCGAGCGGCGTTTCGGCTGGGATTGTCACGGGCTCCCGGCCGAAATGGAGGCCCAGAAGGAGCTCGGTGTCTCCAGCCGAGCAGAGATCGAGGCCTACGGTGTCGACCGCTTCAACGACTACTGTCGCAGCTCGGTGCTTCGCTACACCGAGCATTGGCAGGAGGTCATCCACCGGGCCGGGCGCTGGGTGGATTTCGGAAACGACTACAAGACGATGGACCTCTCCTATATGGAGAGCGTCATCTGGGCCTTCAAGCAGCTCCATCAAAAGGATCTGCTGTACGAAGGCTTCAACGTGCTGCCCTACTCCTGGGCGGCCGAGACACCGCTCTCGAATTTCGAGACCCGGCTCGATGACGCGACCCGCGAACGAACGGATCCGGCGATCACCGTTCGCTTCGAGCTGGTTCCCGACGGCGACGACCGCCCGACGGACCTGCTGGCCTGGACCACGACACCCTGGACACTGCCTTCGAATCTGGCTCTCGCCGTGGGGCCGGAGATCGACTACGCCGTGCTCGAGCACGACGGGCAAAGGACCATCCTTGCGGAAGCCCTGGTCGCCAAGTTCGAAGCCGAGCTCGGCTCGGCGGAACGCATTGGGAGTGTGCGAGGAAGCGAGCTGGTGGGGCGTCGCTACCGGCCGCTCTTTCCGTTCTTCGAGGGCACTGAGAATGCCTTTCAGGTGCTCGGTGCCGACTTCGTCGAAGTCGAAGAGGGAACCGGCGTAGTCCACCTGGCACCAGGCTTTGGCGAGGACGATCTCCGCACTTGCAAAGAGCACGACATCCCTGTGGTCGTGCCGGTGAACGACCAGGGGCGTTTCACAGCGGAGGTCCCCGCCTACGAAGGCCAGCTGGTCTTCGACGCCAACGCGCCGATCATTCGCGACCTGAAGGAGCGCGGCGTGCTCGTGCGCCGCGAGAACTACGTCCACAACTATCCCCATTGTTGGCGCACGGACGAGCCGCTGATCTACCGGGCGATGACTTCCTGGTTCGTGCGGGTCTCCGCCATCCGCGATCGCATGCTCGAGAACAACCAGGAGATCAACTGGATCCCTGAGCACATTCGCGATGGGCTCTTCGGCAACATGTTGGGCAGCGCGCCGGATTGGGCTCTGAGTCGCAACCGGTTCTGGGGTTCACCGATCCCGGTCTGGAAGAGCGACGACCCCGCGTTCCCCCGGATCGACGTCTACGGCAGCCTGGATGAAATCGAGGAGGATTTCGGCGTTCGACCCGACGATCTCCACCGGCCAGCGATCGATGGCTTCGTCCGACCGAATCCGGACGATCCCTCGGGTCGGGCCCAGATGCGTCGGGTCTCCGACGTGCTCGATGTCTGGTTCGATTCGGGTTCGATGCCCTTCGCCCAGGTTCACTACCCCTTCGAGAACAAGGAATGGTTCGAGAACCATTTTCCAGCCGATTTCATCTGCGAGTACGTGGCGCAGACCCGTGGCTGGTTCAACACCATGATGGTTCTCGGAACGGCGCTCTTCGACCGACCGCCGTTCAGGAATTGCATCTGCCACGGCGTTGCGGTCGATACCCAGGGCACGAAGCTCTCGAAGCGCTTGCGCAACTACCCGGAGCCGAGCGTCGTGTACGAGACCCATGGCTCCGATGCCATGCGTTGGTACCTGGTTTCCTCGCCGCTTCTGAAGGGCGGCGACCTGAAAGTCGAGATCGAAGGCAAGCCGATCGGCGACGTCGTGCGCAACGTGTTGAACCCGCTCTGGAGTGCGTGGCATTTCTTCAGCCTGTACGCGAATGCGGACGATCTTCGTGGCCAGCCGATTACGAGCGCCGAAAACGTGCTCGACCGTTACGTGCTTGCCAAGACCCGCGATTTCGTCCTGGACGTGCAGGCTCGGATGGACGCCTACGACATCCAGGGCGCCTGCGGCGCCTTCACGGGTTTCCTCGACGCGCTCAACAACTGGTACGTGCGGCGCAGCCGGCCGCGCTTCTGGAAAGCCGAGAAGGATGCGGACAAGCAGGCGGCGTACGACACCCTCGCCACCGTCCTTTCCACGCTTTGCCGAACCGTCAGCCCGTTGCTGCCGTTCGTCACCGACGAGATCTACCTGGGGCTGGTGGGTGGCGACAGCATCCATCTTTCGGACTGGCCGGATGCGGAAGCCCTGCCGGCCGACCCAGAACTGGTGGCAGCCATGGATCGCGTGCGCGATGTCTGCTCCACCGCCTTTGCGATGCGACGGGGCGAGCAGGTTCGCATCCGCCAGCCACTCCAGAGCCTGACCATCGCCGGCCCGGACGTGGCCATGCTCGAGCCCTTCACGGACTTGATCGCGGACGAGGTCAATGTGAAGGAGGTGCGTTTGCGTCCAGAGATCGACGCCTTTGCCACCTTCCGATTGCAGGTGAACGCACGCGTGTTGGGGCCGCGGCTCGGCGGCGATACCAAGCAGGTCATCGCAGCCTCGAAACGAGGCGAGTGGGCCAGTGACGATGACGGCCACGTAACCGTCGCAGGCCATCGGCTCGAAGCCGCGGAATTCACGCTTCTACTCCAACCGAAGGAAGACGTCGCCTGCCAGGCCCTTTCCACCAACGACATGGTCGTCGTTCTCGATTTCGAGCTCACCGAGGCGTTGGTGAACGAAGGCCACGCCCGGGATCTCGTACGGGTCGTCCAACAGGCTCGACGCGAGGCAGCTTTCGACGTGTCGGATCGGATCCATCTCTCGCTTGCCTTGCCCGAAATCTACCGCAACGCAGTTTCCGAGTATCAGGACTACGTGGCCGAAAGCACGTTGGCCGTCGGGCTCGAACTGAACGCGGGGCAAGATGCGGACGGCTTCCTGCACGAGGCGAAGCTCGGCGGTGAGGCCGTGCAGATCTGGGTACGTCGAGCAGAACCCGCGTGAAGATCCGGGTGCTCGGATCGTCCGCGGGCGGGGGCCTCCCTCAATGGAACTGCGGCGGCGAACACTCCGTACGAGCCCGAGCCGACGATCCGGACGTTCCGCGCCGCAGCCAGCCTTCGATTGCCATTTCGAGCGGGGATGGCCGCTGGACGATCGTGAACGCCAGCCCGGATGTTCGCAGCCAGCTCGCCGATTTCCCCGGCTTGCATCCGCGCCCCGGTACGCGGGACATCCCCCTCGACAACATCCTCATCACCAATGCAGATCTGCACCACACGATCGGGCTCCTGGTGCTGCGAGAGGCCCTGCCCTATCGGGTGCTCACCACAGCGTGGATCCGCAATGCACTGGTCGAGAACAACATCGCCTTCCGGCTGCTCGAGCCCGCCTTTCATTCGGTGAAGCTCGACCAGCCCTTCCCTTTGGACAGGGAGGGCGTGCTGGAGGCCAAGCTCTTTCCGGTGCCCGGCAGGGTTCCGACCTACCTGAGGGAGATCGTCAACAACTCGGCCGAGACCACGCTAGGCCTGAGGGTGATCGACAAGCGAACCGGCAAGAGGCTCGTCTATGCACCCGGCCTCCAGACCCTCGATTCTGGAACGATGGCCGAGTTGGCCCAGGCCGATCTGCGTTTCGTCGACGGAACATTCTTCAGCGCCGATGAGCCTCTGGCCATGCGCCCGGGTGCCGTCGATGCCTTCGCGATGGGGCATGTCCCGATCAGCGGACCTGATGGCAGCCTCACTCGCTACAGGGGCCTGCCGGGGCGCACGTTCTACATCCACATCAACAACACCAACCCGATCCTGGACGCCCAGTCACCCGAGCGTGCACAGGTCGAAGCCGCGGGCATCCAGATCGCCGAAGATGGGATGAATCTCGAGCTTTGAGCTGGCGCTCAGCCCGCCGGCGACCTGCACTGAAAGCTACTCCGGATGGAACTCCCGGCTGATTTCCTTGCCGTGGTCGAACTCCGCGACCTTCTTCTTCTTGCCGTTCTCCCACCAGCCCGTCCAGCTGCCGTGGTACTCACCATGATCGAACTGGCCGCGAGTCTGGAGAGTTCCGTCCTCGTACCAGGTTTCGGCCTCGCCGTGACGTTCGCCATCCTTGAAGACCGAGCGCGCGAACATCTGGCCATTCTTATGCCATAGGGTCTGGATGCCCTGAACCTGACCCCCACGATAGGTTTCTTCGGAGGCCTTCGCGCCCTCGCGGAACCACACCGTGTACGGCCCTTCCCGTTCGCCGTTTTCGTAGCGGCCTTTCTCCTTCAGCTTTCCGTTCGAGTGCCATTCCTGGTACTCGCCGTCGAGCTTGCCTTCGGAAAATTCCGCCTGCGCCCGGGGCTGGCCGTCCTCATACCAGGAGAAGCTCGGGCCATGCTGCGTGTCATCGGGGCGCGCGCACCAGGCGGAGCGGCGCCCCTGGTTGCGTTCGAGCGTCGTACCTTCGGGGCAACGGGGCGCTGCCTCGGGCGATTCGGCCGCGGCCGCCGGCAGACCGAGGAGCATCCACGCCAACAAGAACGAGCCACTCCGCATCCCCTTCGGCATCCAAGCAGCTTAGCAGCGTCGTGTCAGACTCCGACGTAGAGCATCTGACAAGCCTGGATGAAGATGGGATAGAAGATCCGACGGATGAGCAGCCACGCCACCAGCAGCCCACCGAAGGCCCAACCTGGCTGGGCCATCCATTCCATGATCCGCTGGGCCTGATCCTCTCGGACGAAAAGGTTGAGCATCCCCGAGCCGTCGAGAGGTGGGACGGGCAGAAGGTTGAATACGAAGAGCAGTAGATTGAGGGAAAAGACCAGGGAGAGAAGGGTCGCGAACGTCTCCCACACCCCGGGCACCGTAGCCATCGCAACGCTCTCGAACGTGAGCAGACCCGGCACGAACACACCCTGGCTGACCCCGACCCGGATGATCGCGGCGGCCAGAAGTGCCAGGAAGAGATTCGATGCCGGCCCGGCCAATGCCATCCAGCCCGCACGACGGGGATGGGCAAACGCCCAGTTGGAATCGTAGGGCGTGCTGGCCCAGCCGATCATCCAGGGTGCACCCCCCCTCGCCACCGAAAGCCCGAAGAACAGAATCGGCACCAGGACCATGCCGAAGGGCTCGCGACGGATATGGGGAAGTGGATCGAGGGCGACCTGACCAGCCAGGTAGGCTGTCTCGTCCCCGAGGCGCAATGCCACCCAGCCATGCGCCGCCTCGTGCACGGTGAGCGAAAGAAGCAGCACGAAGTACCAGATCAGGCCCAAGGCCAGCACGTCCGGGGTCATTCGAACACCTCCACCTTCGTCTCCAATCTTGGCGCCCCACCGTCGCCGACGGGAGCCGCTAACTTCCCGTGCGTGACGGCAAGGCGCAAGAGCAGTAGCAGCAGGGCGGGCCGGAAGGGGCGCGGTGGCGATGCTCCCATCGTCGTGATGAGCAACCGGCTTCCGTTCACCTACTCGAGAGCAGTCGGCGGGCTCAGACGACAACCTTCACCCGGGGGCCTCGTTTCGGCCCTCGAGCCCGTGCTCCGTCGCCGAGGTGGCACCTGGATCGGCTGGCCCGGCGTCGAGCTCAAGAAGGGCGAGCGGGTCTCGACCCGAGCCGACGCCTATCGCATCGCGCCCGTCCCTCTCGGCGAAACGGATATCGCCCGCTACTACCACGGTTTTTCGAACCGGACCCTATGGCCGCTGTTCCATTCCCTGCCCGGTCATACCCAATTCGTTCGAAAAGACTGGAACGTCTACGCCGACGTGAACGAGCGCTTCGCGGGAGTCGCTATGCGCCACGCACGGGATGCCAAGTTGGTGTGGATCCACGATTACCACCTGATGCTCACACCGGAATTCATGCGCCGAGCCCATCCGGAAGCGCGGCTCGCCTTCTTCCTCCACATCCCGTTTCCGCCCTTCGACATCTTCCGTCTCTGCCCGTGGGACAAGGAGCTCCTTCGCGGATTGATCGCCTGTGACTTGATCGGCTTCCAGATCGAGAACTACGCGCATAACTTCATGGATTGCGCAGAGCAGATCCTCGGTGCCCGGGTAGACAGGGAGGCGATGATCATCGAGGACGGCGACCGCGTCGCGCGGGTCGGCGTATTTCCGATCGGAATCGAGTTCGACCTGTTCCAGGAACAGGCGATGAAGGCGCGCCGCGAGAGCCAACGGGAACGCGTCGTGTTGGGAGTCGACAGGCTCGACTACACGAAGGGGATCCCCGAGCGCATCCGGGCCTTCGAGCGATTGCTGGAGCTGCATCCGCGACACAAAGGAAACGTCGTGCTGTTGCAGCTCGCTGTTCCCAGCCGCTCTCAGGTCACGGAATACCGCGAGCTGAAATCGGAGATCGACGAATTGGTGGGCCAGGTGAACGGCCGCTTCGCCACGTCGACCTGGTCTCCCATTCGGTACCTCTACCGCTCCTTCCCGCAGGAGCGCCTTTGCGGCCTCTACCGGGATGCGGATGTCGCGTTGGTCACGCCGCTTCGCGACGGCATGAACCTGGTGGCGAAGGAGTACGTCGCCTGCCAGGTCGACGATCCGGGCGTGTTGGTCCTCTCGCGCATGGCCGGCGCCGCCGAGACGATGCGCGAAGCGTTGCAGGTGAATCCCTTCGACCTCGACGGAACGGCAGAAGCCATTCACCGGGCCCTCACCATGGACGAGGAGGAGCGCGCCTCCCGAATCGCGGCGATGCGTCGCCGCGAGCGGCGCGACGATGTCGAGGCCTGGGTCGAGCATTTCCTGGCCGCGGGCAACGAAGAAGCCGCACACCTCGATCCGATCTCGGAACGGGAACTTCAGCAATGGCTACGCGGCTACGTGAAGAGCTACCCGCTCTGCCTCTTCCTCGATTACGACGGAACCCTCACACCGCTCGTCTCCCATCCGTCGAAGGCCAAGCTGTCGAAGGAAATGCGTGAAGCGTTGATGGGCTGCTCGCGAAGAGTCGATACGGATGTCTCGATCGTCAGCGGACGCGCCTTGGATGACATCCGGAAGATCGTAGGGGAGCCCAATCTGGTCTACGCGGGCAACCACGGCCTCGAGATCGAAGGCCCCGAGATCGCGCGATTCCGGCACCAGGATCTCGTGCACTACGAGGCCCGTGCCTTGGAACTGTTCGGAGCTCTCGAAGCGATTGCCAACGAAGGTGCCTGGACCGAGGCCAAGGGGCCGACCCTCACTTTCCACATCCGGGAAGTACCGGAGGCGCGACAAGCACGTTATGCCCAGAAGGCTCGGGCGTTGATGACTGAACACGGTTACCAGGCCCGCGATGCCCATGCAGCGGTGGAAGCCAGGCCTCCCATCGGCTGGGACAAGGGACGCGCCGTGCTGCATATCCTGCGCGAGCGCTATGGCCCCAACTGGTCCGAGCGGGTCCGGGTGATCTACGTGGGCGACGACCAGACCGACGAAGATGCGTTCCGTTTCCTCGCAGGCCTGGCGATGACCTTCCGTGTGGGAAGCGCCGACACTCCGACCGGCGCCTTGCATCGTCTGCCGGATGTCGAAGCCGTCCGCCGCCTGCTCGATTGGGTGGGCATGCGACCTCTTACCGAAGCCACGCCGACTCAATCTTCTTTGTAGCGAGCGCGGGGACGGAGAAGCTCGCCGCTGGCTTGCTGCTCGATCACATGGGCCACCCAGCCTGCGCATCGACCCACGCAGAAGAGGCCGGCCGCACTCCCCACCGGGAGGCCGAGAGCAGCTCGCAGCCCTACGAGCCCGACATCCACGTTGGGTGCGGGCCGGCGGGAGCGCTCCATGGCTCCAACGAGTGCATCCAGCGTCTGAAGCTCTTGATTCCGTGGCCCCAGGCTCCATGCGGCCTCGAAGAGCAGCCGCGCGCGGGGATCGCCGTCGGGATAGAACGGATGCCCGAAGCCCGGGATCCGCTCGCCCCGGCGCGCGCGTTCGTGCACCAGGCGCTCCGCACGCTCGGGCGAACCGGCTTCTGCGAGAGCAGCCTCGACCCGATCGGTTGCCGCACCGTGAAGCGGGCCGGACAAAGCGGCAAGCCCCGCCTGTACGCAAGCGTAGACATCGGCATGAGTCGATGCGACGACCCGGGCCGCGAAGGTCGACGCATTCAGCTCGTGGTCGGCAAGCAGGTTCAACCCGGTATCCAGCGATGCAACTCCATCAAGCCTCCCACCAAGCGCGCACAAGACGGCCTCGGCGACCGACCTCGCCTGCCAGGCCTGCGCCGCCCGGGAGGGTGATCCTGGGAGGGCCAGACCTGCCGCCAGCAATCGGATCAGCCGGCGCGCGCGCGGCAGCGTCGCCTCGGGAGCAATCTCGAAACGACCCGAATCCCGGCAGCCCTCTGCCGCAACCAGCAAGAGTGCGACGCTGGCCGGCGATGCGTCGGCGGGCAGCCAGCGTGCGATTTCTCCGAAATCGGGCGCCTCTCCCAGGGCCGCGACCCACGAGACGTCTCCCGCTGGAAGAACGCCGGTCCAGAGCAGCTCGGCACAGCGCTCGAAGGAAACACCCTCACTGGCGAGAGAGGCCACGGGCACGCCCCGGTAGACCGGCCCCAGCGGCGTCATGTCCGTGATGGAGGTTTCGAGAACCGGCTCTCCCCAGCGGAGCGCCCGGTCGCCGCGCTGGCTGGCCCGCCCGCGTCCGCGGAGATCCTCGAGATCGGCCCGCCGGTACTCCCGCTCGCGCCCCGGGCCGGCAGACCGGCTCGCCACCCAGCCCCGGCTCACGTAGGCGTAGAGGGTGGCCCGCTTGATCCCGAGCAGCTGGGCTGCCTGCTCGGCGGATAGCCAAGGTGAAATAGATTGATTCATGATCAAGATTGATAAATGATGACTTGACGATACGCTACCCGGTTATGGAGGAAACGCAATGAGCAAACACCATTCGGACGGACTCGATGGCGTGGTGGTCGCGGAGACCGAGATCTCAGGAATCGATGGCGAGCAGGGCCGGCTCTGGATCCGCGGCCACGATGTGGAAACCCTGGCTCGAGAGCAGAGCTTCGAGGCATTGCTTGGGCTTCTGCTCGAGGGTGCCCTGCCGGACGAAGCCGGCATGGCCCGTTGGCGCTGCGCGCTAGGTGCCGCGCGGCTGAGGGCCTTCGACGGTCTGTGGCGGATGGGCGCAGCCCTCGAAGCCGAAAATGGCATGGATGCACTTCGCGCAGCAGCCGCCTGCTTGGAGGAGGACGGCCCGAATGGCAGGACCACCGACGTGCGAATCGTCGGCGCCTTGCCGGTCTTCGCCGCAGCCTGGCATCGTCGGCGCCAGGGCCTGCATCCCGTCCCGCCCGATCCGGAGCGCTCCCACGCCGAGGATTTCCTGCGCATGACCCAGGACGAGGCGCCCCACCCCGCCCAGGTCCGCGCCATGAACCGCTACTGGGTCACGGTCGCGGAGCATGGAATGAATGCCTCGACGTTCGTCGCGCGCGTCGTCGCGTCGACGCACTCCGACAAGGTCTCCATCGTCACCGCCGCGCTCGGAGCGTTGAAGGGGCCGTTGCACGGTGGTGCGCCGGGCCCCGTGCTCGACATGTTCGATGCCATCGAACCCAATGCAGAAGCAGCGGTGAGCTGGTTGCGTGACGAGCTCGCCGCAGGGCGTCGCATCATGGGCCTGGGCCATCGGGTGTACCGGGTTCGCGATCCCAGGGCGGCGGTCCTCGAGGAAGCAACCCAGGAGCTCGAACAGGCGGGCCTGGGAAGCGCATACCTGGAACGCGCTCGCCTCGTGGAAAAGGCCGCAACGGATGTGCTTGCCGAGCTCCATCCAGAGCGGACCCTCGCTGCCAACGTCGAGTTCTACACCGCAGTCCTCCTCGATGGCCTCGGATTGCCGCGCTCGCTCTTCACGCCCACCTTTGCATGTGCCCGGGTTGCAGGATGGCTTGCCCATGCCGCAGAGCAACGCAGCGGAGGGCGCATCCTGCGACCACGACAGCGCTACGTGGGTTCGCGTCCCGGGCAAAGGGTCTCGGCCTGACGTGGCAGGCGAGGAACTCATTCTCCTCTGGACCGTGGCCTTCGCCACAGCCGTACTCTCCGCAATCGTCGGAATGGCGGGCGGCATCACCTTGCTCGCGCTCATGCTCCTCTTCCTCCCGCCGTTGGTGGCGATCCCTCTCCACGGGGTCATCCAGTTGGCATCGAATGGGTCGCGTGCATGGATCCAGCGGGAGCATGTCGATCGCGGGATCCTGCTGCGCTTCGGGCTGTTGCTCTTGCCGATGGGCGCAGTGGGTATCGCCGTTGCCCAGGAATTGCCCGAGGCCGTCGTGCGCGCCGC
Organism: Deltaproteobacteria bacterium; assembly: GCA_019312665.1. Lineage (GTDB taxonomy): Bacteria > Myxococcota_A > UBA9160 > UBA9160 > UBA6930. Next base: position 19,053 of record JAFDCZ010000012.1, read on the forward strand.
CATCGGCGTGTTCGTGTTGATGGCCACCTGGGCACCGGGCGCCTTGCTACTCGGCACGCACCCGGAGGCCATCGACCGCAACCGTCGTTTTCTCGGACTCGGCGCTGTTGCGGGATTTCTCAACGTGACCATCGGTGCCACTGGGCCGATGATCGCTCCGTTCTTCCTGAACCTCGGCCTCGACCGCAGAGCGCTGGTCGGCACCAAGGCTGGTTGCCAGGTGCTCGGCCATCTGAGCAAGATTCTTCTGTTCGGCCTGGCCGGCTTCGCCTTCGAAGAACATCTACCCCTTCTGGTTGGAGCGACGGTCGGCGTGGTGGCCGGCACCTGGCTCGGAAGCCGGCTCCTCGAGCGGGTAAGCGAGCACTTCTTCCGGGTTCTCTACCTCAGTGTGCTCACCCTGATTGCTCTACGTCTCATCATCGTGGAGCTCTTGGCTTTGCTCTGAGAGGCGCATCGGGGAGAGCCCCGGGATCTCCCTCAGGGAGACACCCTGGAATCGGGGCGCTGAGGCCCACCGGAATGCTGTTGACCGATGGTTTGGCTCAGACCCGCGCTAGACCCCTCCGAATGATGGAACGTCGGAGTTTGACTCCGCAGAGGGGGCCATTGGAATGATCAAAGCAGGAACGGATGTCCATTTTCGGGATCCCAAGGTTCCGAGTGAACGCGTTCTCTTCCATGCCGTGATCGAAGCGGCGGAGGAAGATGATCGCTGGATGGCCACGTTCAGTGCTGGATCCCCCGCACTCGCGCCCGAACAGGACGTGCTGATCTATTTCGAGATCAAGCGCGAATTCATGCAACAGCCGGCCGCGATCCACAGCGTCGAGCGGGGCGACGAAGGCACGGTCGTGATCTTCGAGCCCCTGGGCGATCCGGTTTCTGCAGAGAGCCGCCAGCACTACCGTGTCTCGACCGTCACCTCTGACGTCACCGCCACGATCGGCGACGAGCAGGGCTGCAGGGTCGTCGATATCAGCTCGACCGGGTTCGCCGCCGTTGCACGAGAAGCCCACGACATCGGAACGACCTTGGACGTCTGCATGACGTTCGAAGGCAAGAGCTGCACTGGTTCTGCCGCGATCCAATCCCTGCGCGAGCGGCCCGGAGGAAAATTCCGCTACGGGCTCGTCTCGGTGAACAGCGTAGAGAGCAGGGATTTCCAGGAGCAGCTGAACGACATCAGCCTCGAGATCCAACGCTCACAGCTTCGGGGGCTCTCCGGAGCAGGCTGAGGGGAAGCCTCAGGTCGTGGTCGACATCCCACCGTCGACGGGAATCACGGCTCCGGTGATATAGGCTCCCGCCCTCGACGCCAGGAAGAGCGCGACGCCCGCCATGTCTGAGGGTTCACCAATCCGGCCACGGGGGTTCGACGCACGTATGTGATCGCCGAACTGATCGAGGGTGGCTGCCATCATCTTGCTCTCGAAGGGACCGGGGGCGACCGCATTCACGGTCAGGTTCTCACGGGCCAGGCGCTTCGCCAGCACACGCGTCAGGTGGTGGAGCCCCGCCTTACAAGAAGAGTAGGCGTAGGTCTCGAGGTCCGGCGGCGTTATCCCATCGATCGAGCCGATGTTGATCACACGCGCGGGATCCTCGGAAGAGCCTGCTTTGCGAAGCAGCGGGAGCATCTTCACCGTCGTATGGAACACGCCCTTCAGGTTGAGGGCAAAGACCTTGTCCCAACCCGCGTCCGGATACTCGTCGAGGGGAGCTCCCCAGTTGGCCCCCGCGTTGTTCACCAGGATATGCAGCTCGGATTCCCGCTCGGCGACTGCGGCGGCCAGCGCGGCAGCTCCCTGTTCATCGGAGAGATCCGCGGGGATCCCGATGCAGTTGCCCAACTTGCCGAGTTCGGCCTCGGTCTCCGCGCAGGCGTCTGCATTCCGTGAAGCCACGATCACCCGGGCCCCGGATTCGACGTAGCCCTGGGCAATCATTCGCCCGATTCCACGGGTTCCGCCCGTCACCAACGCCACTTTGTTCTTCACGGAAAAGAGATCTTCGATCATGGCGCCGCAGCATAGCCCTCTCGCAAGCCATCAGGCGCGCCGGGGCGAGACGGGTTCAGGGCCGGCCGCCGATCGCCGATCAGCTCTCCGTGCCGGAGCAGGATACGACCACCCAGACGACGACCCTCGCTCGCCAGGAGAGCGAGACGGTCAGCGTTGGGAACAGCTGCCTGGTCGTGCTTCGGGGACCGGATCTGGGGCGACGCACCGTACTGAACGGGCCCACGCTCTCGATCGGACGCGGTTCGGATTGCGATCTCCCGGTCCGCGTCAGCAACGTGTCTCGCTATCACTGCAGAATCGAAATTCGCGATGGCCGAACCTTCGTACGCGATCTCGGCTCGACGAACGGAACGCGCCTGAACGGCTTCTCCGTACCTCCGAACGAGGATTTCGTGATCGAGGGTGGCGATCTCCTTCAGATCGGTGATTGCGTCTTCAAGTTCCTGGATGGCGGCAGCGTCGAGACTCGTTTTCACGAGGAGGCCTACCGCCGCGTCGTGGTCGACAGCCTCACCCAGGTGCACAATCGGCGCTTCTTCGTCGAGTTCCTCGAGAAGGAGATCTCGCGCTGTCGGCGTCACACGCGGAGCCTTTGCGTGCTGTTGATCGACATCGACCATTTCAAACGGGTCAACGACGAGATCGGCCACACGGCGGGCGACGAAGTCCTGCGGCGGGTCGCCCATTGCCTGGCAAGCCACGCGCGGCGCGAAGAATGCCTGGCTCGTTATGGCGGCGAGGAATTCGCCATGGTGCTCCCGGAATCGCAAGCCGAGGGCGCACGCCTTCTCGCCGAACGCCTCTGCGAATCGATCGAGGCATTGAACCCGGAAGTCGAAGGCAAAACCGTTCCCATCACCATCTCCGTCGGGGTGGCAGAATGGGACCCCACGATGCGAACGGTAGAAGACATCATCCGGACTGCCGATACACGGCTCTACGAAGCCAAGGACGCGGGGCGAAACCGGGTCGCCAGTTAGGTTGCGGAACCACGGAGCGTCTCAACCCCCAATAGAGGCGCTTCGCTTCTCGTACGTGAAGTAGAGTCGCCCGGCCTGCGCCCAGCCCAGCGAACCGCCCCCAATTACCAGCACGGCCAATCGCGGGGCGGGGGGCGGCCAGCGCGGAAGTAAAAGCGGAGCCAGGCCGGAGAGTACGCGCCCTCCTCCTACGAGCTCGGCAAACCGGGTGCACGCGCGTTCGACGGTCTGGTGAGCCATGGAGCGATGGCCGCCCCCCGCCCCGCGATCCACTACGAGAAGCAAAGCGGCGTTCCTTTTCAGAAAGAGGGCGCCAGGTTCTCAGTTGATCCCTTGGGTGGTGACCAGGGTGCCGGGCTCGATTCCGAGGGTTCGGATCGTGGCCGTCCACAGATCTTCCTTCGGCGTTTCGAAGACCAGGCCATCGGCCATGGGAACAACCAGCCAGGCCCCGTTGGCGATCTCGCCTTCGAGCTGCCCCGGGCCCCAGCCGGACGAACCGAGAAAGACGCGCGCGACGGTTTCCGGGTTCTCGGCCACTCGGCGCAGCGCGTCCCGGGAACCGCTCCAATGGATGCGCGGTGCGACCTCTTCGGCCTCGGGTATATCGTCGAGGGACTCGCGAAATACGATCCAGCCCTGATCTTGTTGGACCGGCCCACCCCAATCGACGGTCGCATCACCCTCACCACGCCAGTTGATCTCCAGGCTTTCGCAGAGATCGGTGGCAGAAAAATCAGTCGCCCGGTTGATCACGAGACCGAACGCTCCCTGTTCCTCATCGTGATGAATCATCAGCACCACGGTGCGGCGGAAGTTCGGATCGAGAAGCGGATCGAGGGCGACGAGGAAACCCGGCGCGAGGGGGGAGGTCACGCCATCAAGGTAGCCGAAGCCGCGCATCTGGTGGAGCGGATGACTCCCGTTGCCAACAGCGCAGCCCGAGGGGCTAGCCTGGCGAGATGGACGAGGGACTCGAGGCGGCCCTGTGGAGCCAGGCCGTGTGGCTTGGAGCGGCGGTGCTCGGTGGTCTGATGGCCGGCGGCCCACTTCGCGAGCGCCTGGGGCTCGTCCCGAACCGGCTTCGCTGGGCTGGGGTCGGCTTGGCGATCGTGGGCTTCCTCGCGCTCTCGATCTCGGGCGATGCGGTGCTGCGCCTCCTCGAGCTGCGGGATGTCGGACCGCTTCGCCGTCTCGACGAGCTGTCGGGCCAACAAACGGGAGGGAACGCCCTGGCCGCGTTTGCGATCCTGGGGCTGTTGCCGGCCTTGACCGAGGAGCTGCTCTTCCGCGGATTCATACAACGAATCCTCGTCGCGCGGCTCGGTGCGGTCGTGGGCATCGCAGGGGCGGCTGCCCTGTTCGGCCTGGCTCACGCCGACCCGGTTCACAGCAGTGCGGCCTTCGTGCTGGGCCTCTTCCTGGGCACCCTGACCTTCGTCGCCGGCAGCGTGGGGCCAGCGATGCTCTGCCATGGCCTCAACAACCTCTTGAGCGTGACCGGTTCGATGGGTGGTTGGAGCCCCACCAGCCCCTCTGAGCTGGCCATCCTCGGCCTCGTCGCGGGTTCAGGCCTCGCCCTATGGGGCACCAGCCGACTTTGTTACCCGGCCCCCACAGGGGAGCTACAGACCGACGCCAGTGATGCCGAATCGTAACCTCAACGCGGGTCCCATCTTTTCGATGCGGCCGCATTGAAGAGCAAGCATGGCATCACCTTCTGTTCTGCTGGTCGATGATGGAGAGCTCGACGACGTCCGAGCGCTACTCGCGCAAATGGGCGCGGCGTTCGTGCACTACCGCGGCGGGCAGATTCCCGAGACGGTCGAGCCGCCGCAAGATCTCTTCATCGCCACGTCACGCCGCGCGCTTCTCGTCGAGAGCTGGCCGCTCGAAGCCAACCCGACGAAGATCGCCGTGGTGACGGAGGATTCGAACACCCTTCGGAACCTGCTTCGGCGCAATGGCTTTCAGCTGTTGATCCGGCGCCCTGTGCATCCCTACGCATTGCGGCTCGTGCTCCTACGCGCACTCTATTCCGGTCGGGAGAGACGCGTGGATCCGCGCCTTCCGATCGGGCATCCGGTCCGCTATCGAACGGGCCTCCGCAGCAAACGTGCCTGGATGGCAGATCTCTCACTGCGCGGCTGTCGTCTGCTGCTCGACGATTCTCCGCAAGCGGGCTCGCGCCTGACCCTGCAACTCCCGAGTGGCGTAACGGATGGCCGGAGCCTCACGCTTCGCGGCAAGGTGCTCCGCGTCTCCGCCGCCGGAAGCCAGAGTGGCGGCGTTCGTTATGCCGCAGCCATCCACTTCGAGAAGCTCTCGATGAACGCGAAGCGACGCATCTTCCAGGTCTTGAACGATCGCGCCCACGGTCCGGCCGTACTACCCGAGCCGCTTCCCCAGACAGAGACCTTCGAACAACCGGAAATCGAGCAGGTGGACGTCACCTCGAGCGCACACCAGCAACCGATCGCCGGCCCGGCCACTCCCGACGACCGCCGCAAGCACGAGCGGGTCGTCTACGAACAGGAAATCTCGATCCACGGCGACGAGGCCGAGAGCGTCCTGATCGGCCGGGACCTCTCTATGGGTGGCATGAGTATCGAGCCCCACGCGAGCCTCAAGGTGAATGACACCCTCGAACTCGCTTTGTACGGCGAGGCAGGAGACGACCCGTTCGTCGTCAAAGCGCGAGTCGTGCACCGCGAAGTCGGCGCGGCGCTAGGCCTCGAATTCATCGATCTCGACCCGGGCGTTGCCGGTCGCCTCGACCGCCTGGTCGCGCATCTTCCAGCGATCGAGCCCCTTCAAGACGGTGAGAGCGACGCGATGGGCAGCATCGTGTCGCGCATCCTTCACCACGAAGGCTAGACGCGCCCGGCCCCTGGCCTTCCCTGCGCCCCACGATCAGCCGCCGACGGGATGGTTCGCTGTGGCCTTCGCACGTCGCTCCTGAGGCGATTCCGGGCTGCAGACACCTTTCGGGCAGAACGCGACCTTGAACACTTCTGCCGCAAGCTGACTTCCGCTCATCCAGAAGAGTGGCCCCTGCACCGCAACCGTTGCGACCGCGATGCGCGGGGCCTCGGCCGGCGCGACCCCGATGAACCACTCGTAGCGGCCCTTCGGATTGGTCCCGTTCAAGCTGCCTGTCTTTCCTGCAACGTTGACCCCTTTGAGAAGCGGATGCCCGCGACGGGTTCGGAAGGCCTTGCGAGCCGTACCTCGGCGGGTCGTATCGACGAGCATCTTGCGGAGATCGCTTGCCAGGCCAGACGTCAGGACACGAACCGGGGCCGGCGACGGCCCGAGCGGCACCAGGGCGCCGTCCTCTGCTTCGATTCGAGCGACCCAGCGCGGCTGAAGCTTGTTGCCGTGTGCTAGCACGCCCGCAAGCTGGACCGCGTGAAGCGGCGTGATGCGCAGCCCGTCGAGCCCCGAACCGAGCTCCCCGAGCTCCAGTCGATCCTCGGCGCTTGTGGTGATCTGACCTGCCACATGGTACTTGGCCGGCGGAGACAGGAAGCCGAAGCGATCGATGGCCCGCACCAGGCTGTCCCGGCCGATGCGGTGTACGGCGTACTGGGCAAAGCATTTGTTGTTCGACGTTACCAACGCTTTGCGAAAGCCGACCTCGTTGCCACCGCGCTTGGGCGGATCGAGGTGACGACGCCGCAGGCGATAGGGATCCCCGGCGAAGTGGCAGATCTCCTGGGCAGCGGAGGGTCGTTTGTCGAGCAGCGCCGCCGCCGTGACGACCTTCACCAACGACGCCGCCGGATAGGCTCTGCCAGGCGGAAAGCGCTCAGGATCGGTGGAGACATAGGCCAACATCTCCCCGGTCTGAGCGTCCATCACCAGCACGTGCCCAAGCTCGACCCGCCCTCGGTCGAGCACCTTCCAGATCTTCCGCGTCAGATCGCGATCGAGGGTGTACTCGACACGCAGTTTCCCCGGCAGAGGCGAGGCCTCCAGCCGACCGCGTGCGACCGGCGGCTCCAGGGCTTCCTGCGGGACTGCGGAAAGCTCGAGCGGAGGCGGCTTCGAGGCGACCGGCGGAGACTCGGCTGCCGCGGGAGGCGTTGCCTCGGGTTCACCGGATGGGCCGAACCCGATGCTGAACGCAACGCCCAGCAACAGCAGCAGGCTGGCGGCCGCAATCGTGAGCCGACCCCGAAGCGTCATCCTGCGGTGGCTTCCGGAACGCGCCTGCGCCGTTCGAGAGGCCTTGGCGAGCCTCTCGCTCGCGACCTCCCTTGTGCGCGCCAGCCAGCGCGCCCAGGGCTTGCGTCGACGCGTTCGGGTAAAGAACGGACGCGGCCCGGGCTGCTCATTTCCCCCCTGCATCGCCGATGGGTCTCCTTCTCGTCCAGTTCGCGCGCTGCGGTTCCTGCTGGTTCCGCGGACGAGCCTTCCTTGTTCATCGGCACACACATTGGGGGGAAGGTGTGCCTGGGCTCACGGGTCTAGCGGGGTCCTGTCAAACCTGAACCACGCGCTCGACCTCGGGAACGACCTCCTTCAGCCGCCCCTCGATTCCAAACCGCAGAGTCGCCGTGGCGCTCGGACAGCCCACACACGAGCCCTGCAACATCACGCTGACCGTGCCTTCTTCGAAGCCGATGAAAACGACGTCACCGCCGTCCATCGCAACCGCCGGTCGGATCTCATTCTCGATCACGGCCTTGATGCGCTCCTCGACCTCACCGCCTGCTCCGGCTGCGGTTGCCTCGAAGGCCGGACCAAGCGCGTCCTCACCGCTCGCTGCGAAGGCCTTGATCGCATCGACGACCGGCTGCGCGAGATCCGTCCACTCGGGCTCCGACTGCTTCGTGACGGTGACGAAGTTCGAACCGATGAGCACGCCCACCACTCCGGGAACAGCGAACAGCGCTGCGGCCAGAGGGGAAACCTGCTCATCGACCGCCTCACGAAAATGGGCCGTGACACCTGCCGGCGCCAGCTCCGCGGAGAGCATCCACTTGATGCTCTCCGGGTTTGGCGTGCGTTCGGCATGCATCCGGAATCCGAGTCCGGGGCTGGCGACGGTCATGAGGGATGTCCTTGCGGGGGGCCCCCTTAGCGTAGGGAGAAGGGCACCGTTTCACACGTCGCCCTTCGATCCGCAAGCCTCGGGCTATGAGAACAGGTCGGATTCCAGGCTCTCGAGGCGAAGCACCTGATGGCCTTGGGATCGGGCTGCCCGGACCTCCCGCTCTCCGTTGTAGCCCCAGCTGGCCAGGGCGCAGCGCACTCCCAACGAGGCGACGGAGGCCAGATGGTTCAACTTGTCGTCCACGAACGTGATATCGGAGAACGCCACACCCGTGCGACCCGCCAGCGCCTCGAGGTGAGCCCGCTTGCTGCGCCCCGCCTCCTTGTCGAGCACCCGTTCCGGCGGAAAGAGGCTGGCGATGCCGTAACGCACCAACAACCGCTCGACCGAGGCGCGATCCTTCGCGGTGGCGATCGCCAGAATGACGTCGTTGGCGTGGCGCTTCAGAACGGGCAGGACTTCGGGGTAGGGGCTCATCTCGGCAAGCCAACCCTCGGGATCCTTTGCAGCCCAGGCCGAACGCACCTCGTAGAAGCGGGTGTGGAAGGCTGCCAGCTCGTCCGCATCCAAACTGGCATGGAAAGCATCATACGCAGCCTGATCCGGCAGGGGAACACCAGCATCCAGAGTCGCCAAAACAACCGCGAAGTCTTCGGCCCGATTGCCAAGGGGCATCCGGTCGACGAAAGCCGCGTAGAGATCCGGGGCCTCGGAGGCTCGAGCGATTTCCGGAAGTCCGCAAGCGGGCCGCAGCTCGCGAAAGCTGCGCAGGGCCACGACGAAGGCCTCTCGGGCCGAATCGGAAATCACCCCATCGAAATCGAGAGCGAGGAGCTTCACCTTTCGGCCTCGAAAAGTGCGACCCCATGGGTGTCCATCCTGGAAAGATCGAGAAGGGCCTGGCTCGGACACATGGGGATCCGTTAGCACGCAACGGGGCGAGGAACCCGCTGGCCTGCCCCCGCCTCGTGCCCTTCTCTCACGACGACCGGTCAGCCGGAGTGGCTACTCTCCGCGGGTCGTGGCTGGAATCCAAGGACGCACCAAACGCTGGCAGCGGATCTTGCCGTGGATCGTCTCGATCTCGGCGCTGGTCTACGTGTTCGGCTACGCGACGGATTGGGGGCGGCTCGTCGAAGCCACCCGCCAGGCGAACCTGCCGCTCTTCGTCCTGGTCACCTCGCTCGACAAGCTGGTGTTCTTCTTCGTCTGGGCCTGGCTGCAGGCGGAGGCCCTGAATCGGCTCGTCACACCCGTGCCTCGCCGCACCGTCCTTTCGATCCGAGCCGGCTCCGAACTCTTCCGCGCAATCAGCAACCCGCTCGCGGATGCGGCGTTCCTCTTGGGCATCTCCCGCCTGACCGGCGGGCGGCTCGATGCCGTCGTGACCGTCGCCCTCGTTCCATTCGTCACCCACCTCATCATCCTGCTGCTTCAGCTCTCGGTCACACTTCCCTTTCTCCCGGGCGGGATCGAGGGCAACGAAATCGTGGTCACCGCGGCGATCGTGGGCTGGGCCGTGATGGGCGCGATCGTGCTTGGCCTTCGCTTCGCACCGGCTGGCCGAATGCCCGGAGTGGCGAGAGCCCTGGCCTGGCTCGAGAGAGTCTCGATCCGGCAACTGATGCCGTTTCTCGTCTGGTTCGCGTTTCTAGCCGTGTTCGATGTGGTAATCCAGGGCGTCGCTACGCGCACCTTCGGTACGCCCATCCCTTGGATCACACTCGCCGGTCGCGTGCCTTTGCTCTACCTCGCGCTGGCGATTCCCTCCGTGGGGAACTTCGGGGTCCGAGAGTTCACCTGGGCCGAGCTCTACGCAGATTTCGGCGATCGGGATGCGCTGATTGCCTACGCGTTCGCGACCAATGCGATCTTCCTCGCATGGAACGTGCTGATCGGCGTGTTCTTCCTTCGCCGGGCGATCGCGTTGGTCACCGAGGTTCGGCGCACACGTAAGAGTGGCGAGCCCGTGCCCGAGCCGATGCTCCACGACGCCTTGGACGGCTGAGGCTCAGCCGCCTTCGCGTTGACTCTGCCGGTCCCCGCTCTGGTTGAGGATCTCGCGAGGGAACGCGTCCACCAGGAACTGGACGATGTCGCGCACCGAGACCACGAACGTTGGGCGACCTTTGCCATCCACGATCGGCACGTGGCGGAAGCCGCCGACGCTCATCTGATTCAACGTGTCGGCGATGGTCCCCTCTTCGTCCAGACATTCGGGGTCCGGCGTCATCACCTCGCTGAGGGCCAGGGTTGCCGGATTGCGGCCCCCATCGACCACGCGGAAGAGCACGTCGCGCTCGCTGAAGATGCCGATGATCGGGGTCCCGGGAGTCCCGTCTTCCGTAACGAGGACCACTCCCCGATGCTCGCCCTTCATCGCGCGGATGGCGTCCGTGACGGAGCTTGCCGGCCCCAGCACAACGGGTTTGCGTGCCGGCAGGATGCTGGCCGGCTCATGGAGGAGCCGGGTATCGAAGCCGCGGTCAACTGGCCCACGGCCCTTCAGGGAATCAAAATACGCCTCATCCTGATCTTCGATGCCATCGGAGAAGCCGTTGCGATCGCGCGGCATGGGAATGCCCTCCCGGGGTTTGGGGCGTCTGAGAGGATACCATGCCTGGGCGGGGTTCAGCGAATGGCCCGGATCTCGACCTGGGGCCCACCTGGGGAAAACCCCAACCCCTTGCCGACGCGTTCCAGGAGGCCTGATACGTCGGAGTGAAGCTCCTCGGGGCGCATGGCCCGAGCGATTCGCCCCGAAGGCAGGCTGCGGCCGAGTTGGCTGGCAATAGGCCCTCTGGGACCCAGCAATCGTTTGGCGTCCAGGCGTTCCAGCGCGGCCTCATCCCCTGGCTCTGGCGCGTGAGCGTGCATCAGGCTTTCGAGCAGGGCGGTTTCGGCTGAATCGAGACGCAGTGCCCGACGGATTGCGCTCGGGGCGAGCAGATAGCTCTCGATGTGCCTGCGGCCCCACGAGAAGGTCTGGAGGCCGTCTCCCTCGGTGAACCGAAGTGCCTCGGCGTCACGGTCGAGCACGCAGAGCCCCCGCGCGTCGGGTTCGACCTCGCGAAGCTCATCCAGGTGTTGGCGCGCACGTTCGGGTCGTCGGCCCCCAAGGATCACGAGGACGCCAGCCAATGCCTTCGACATGGGCGGCGACATCCCTCGCGCCCATCCACGCAAGATCTCGCCGTCGCGTGCGCCCTCGACATAGACGACGAATGGGCTTGCAACACGAATCGACACACGACCTCCGAATGACGTGCAGCGGCAAAAAATCAGCGTACACCGCAGATGTGGCCATTGTCACGAAACCCAAGAAGGGTCTAACCTGTACTTGGAAGCAGAAGGAGGGTATCCCCTTGATCGGTGCCGTGATCGCAGATGACCATGCCATCGTCCGAGAGGGCTTACGGCGTCTCCTCGAGGCTGAGGACGATATCGAGGTCTTTTCCGAGGCCTCGGATGGCCGCGAAGTTCTCGAGGAGGTGGAGAAGCATCGACCCCAGGTGGTGATCCTCGATATCTCGATGCCCAACCTGGGCGGTCTCGAAACCCTCGAGCGGCTCCGCAATGTCCATCCGGACGTCAAGGTCATCCTGCTCTCGGTCCACGCGGACCCGCCCTACATCCAGAGCGCGGTGAACCTCGGTGCAGACGGCTACGTGCTGAAGAACGGCCGTGTCAATGAAGTGGTCACCGCAGTGCGGGCGGTCGTCAAAGGCGGCAGTTACTTCAGCCCGCCGGTCGCCAAAGAGATCGTTGAGCAGCTTCGCGCGCCCAATCGAGGCGTCGCCGAACCCTTCTCCGTGCTGTCCACACGGGAACGCGAAGTTCTGTAACTGATTGCCGAAGGCCTGCCGGCGAAGGAAGTAGCCAGCGAGCTTGGCATCAGCACCAAGACCGTCGAAGCCCACCGCACCAGCGTCATGCGCAAGCTCGGCGCCCGAAAAGCCACGGAGCTCGTTCGCTACGCCCTCCGCCACGGCCTCATCGAACCCTGACCGCCTCTCCTGTGTTGCGATCAGAGCGTCAGGATTGCAAGCGCTTCGATGTGCGGGGTCTGGGGAAAGAGATCGAAGGCGGTGAGGGCCGATAGCCGGTAGCCGCGTTCTGTAAGAATGCGAAGGTCGCGGGCTAGCGTGGCGGGATCGCAGGAGACGTAGACGATGCGCTCGGCCCCGAGCGCAGCCAACGCCTCCGGGCCACCCTTGGGGAGGCCTGTACGGGGCGGATCCAGAAGCACGACATCCGGCCGCGGACCTCGGGGATCGGCCAGATAGTCTTCCGTGGGAATCGGGTGGATGGCAACGTCGGCGGGCACGTCGGCAGCGCTGAGGTTGTGGCCGAGGTCGCGGGCCGCTCGCCGATTGGACTCGACGGCCGTGACCTGGGCGAACGCACGACCGAGGCCTAGCGTGAAGAAGCCCGCGCCCGCGTAGAGTTCCAGCACCCGCTCGCCTCGGCCACAGGCCTCGCCGACGGCCTGTGCGAGCTGGCCGCGAAGCGCCGCGTTTGCCTGGAAGAACACGCCTGGCCCAATACGAAGGGGATCCTCTCCGACTCGCAAGTGGATCGCACTGGCCTTGGCACCCGGACCATCGACGCGAATGGAAACCTCCCCGCCGTCTCCAACCGCCAACAGCCACTCCGCCTCGCCCTCGGGCGGAGCCTGCGCCAGGTTGCCGAGCACCGCGTTCAACTCGGGCACGAGCACAGGACAAGCCTGGGTCCCGCAGACCTCGTGAGAACGCATGCGACGGAACCCGACCTCTCCCGCCTGGGCGAACACCCGTGCACGGCTCCGATATCCGAGCTCGGTGGCCGACCGGACGGGAATCTCCGCAGGGGACGTGAGCCCGGCGATCCGTTCGATCGCATCTCTCAGGATGCCCGCCTTGGCGGCGAGCTGCGCGGGGTAGTCGATGTGTTGCCAGGCGCAGCCGCCGCATTCCCCGGCGATCGGGCAAGGCGGAGAACGCCGATCCGGACTGGGACGCAGCACCTCGGAAACCTCGCCGCGTGCGAAGCGCTTGCGCTCCTCAGTGAGGCGCACCAGCACCTGGTCGCCTGGCGCGGTCCAGGGCACGAACACGACGCGCCCATCGGCCAGGCGGCCCACACCATCTCCCCCGGCGGCCAGGGAATCGATCTCGACGACGACAGGCGGGGTTTCAGTTGCCACTTGGATCTCCAAAACCGGCCTCGACCAGGCGCGCGCGAAGGGCGCTTTCGGGCTCGAGGAGCCTTCGCAATGCCAAGACGGCCGGCCGGTTGGCTCGCGCCCGCGGGATGACGAAATCGTAGTGCTCGGCTTGCAAGGGCCGAAAGCGCAAGCCCGTCTGCTCCGCGATGGGCGCGATGGTCACGCCCCAGTCCGCACGCTTCTGGGCGACGGCTGCTGCCACGGCGTAGTGGGAGCGCGGTTCGTAGGCATGGCCCGGAGGACGCCTGTCTCCGAGCAGAGCATCGATCAGCACCCGGGTGCCAGCGCCTCGGTTGCGATTCACCATCCGCAGCGTTCCATCGGCCAGCAGCGCTTCGACGTCTCGAGTCTCGTCGGAACGGGTCACCACGCCCTGCATTCGCGTATACCCCGGCAAGAGTTCCAGATCGCCGTCCAGGAACGGCTCATTGTAGGTACCGCTCTCCGGGTCGAGAAGATGCACCGGCGCCACGTCGCATTCGCCGCGCCGCGCGGCTTCGAGCCCGCCCTGGCTGCCCACCGCCATCAGCTTGATCTTGAAGCCCTCGGCCGAAAGCGCCGACGCGAGCAGGTCGAGCCCGGAGCAGTGGCTGCCGATCACGACCAGGTCGGCCAAGGACGGCTCGCGGCCGATCCGCGTCACTTCGACCAGGGCGTCTGCTTCGACGATCTCCGTGTTTCGTCCAACCCGCACGAAGCCGTCGGCCCGGCTGAATGCGGTGACCGACCCGCTGCCCTTGCCCATCGGGTAGGCCGCCAGCTTTCCGTCGGGGCCCGGTACCAGGCCGACCAGCAGGTACTCGAGACGCCCGCGCTCGGATTGCACCCGCATGGCAAGGCGCGCCGTCAGCGTCTCTCGATGATCGCGTGGGACCCCCGCCATCTCCCGGAGCACCGGGGCGACGAACTCGTGGAACGTGAAGACCGCGGATGTGGGGAACCCGGGCAGGATGACGACCGGCTTGTCCCCGGAAGCTGCGAGGCAGATCGGTTTGCCGGGCTTGAGTGCAACGCCGTGCACGAGAATCCCCGGCGACAGATCGGCGATGACCTGCGCGTTTAGATCCCCCTCCCCTTTGGACGTTCCGCCGGAAAGCAACACGAGATCGGCCGAAGCCAATGCCTCTGCAACCGCCGCCCGCAAGGCAACCACGTCATCGCGAAATGCACCCATGAAGAGAGGCTCGCCCCCGAGCTCCCGCACCGCGTCCGCCAGAATGCGTCCGTTGCTGTCGAATACCAGCCCGGGGCGCATGGCTTCGCCCGGCTGCACGATCTCATCGCCGGTCGAGAGGATGGCGACGCGAGGCCTGCCCACCACCGCCACCCGTTCCCTGCCGATCGCCGCCAGGACGCCCGTCTCCCGGGAGGAAAGCCGCGCGCCCGCAAACAGCACTGTCTCCCCCATGCCCATATCGGTGCCGGCGAAGGCCACCGCGCCGCCCGGCACCCGCGGCCGCCGGACGATCAGCTCAGCTCCCTCGACATCGGTGTGTTCGACCGGCACGACCGCATCCGCGCCGCGCGGCAACATGCCGCCGGTGGCGATCGGAGTCGCGGTGCCCTCCTCCACTTCCAGCTGCGGCGCCACTCCAGTGGGGATGGTCTCCGCGTTCAGGTGGAGCCGTCGCGGTTCTTCTTCGGATGCGCCGAAGGTGTCGCGGGCGCGAACCGCGAAGCCGTCCATGTTGGAGCGATCGAAGCCGGGCACGTCCACGGCCGCTCTCACGTCTTCGGCGAGCACCCGGCCGAGTGCTTCATCGAGCGGGATTTCCTCAGCGGAAGCCGCAACCACGCGAATGGCTTGACGCCAACGCCGCTCCGCTTCGTCCCGATCCAGGACCTCGAGAAATTGTTGCTGCTTCACGCCGGCAGCTCTTCGTCGTAGAGGACGACGTCGACATCGGCGCCCTCGGGCATGCCTTCCAGCTCGCGCGGAACGATCACCGCGCCCGCTGCACGGACGGTCGACGACAAGATGGATGCGCCCGACGTTCCGATCGGAGCGACGCGACCCTCTTCGATCGCAACCCGCACGTAATCCGTCCTTCCGATGGCCGAGACGATCTTGCGGGCGAGAGGGAGTCGCACACGACGATGGGGCCAGGCGCCACTCCGGCCCCCGAGCCGGCGAAGGGTCGGCCCCGCGAAGAACTCGTACGCACACAGGCAGCTCACGGGGTTTCCCGGAAGCAGGAAGACGAAGCGTTCGCCGGTGCCGTCTACAGCCGGTAGCCGGCCAACACCTGCCGGGCTCGACGGACGCATCGAGACCCCGTGGAAATCGAGCTTTCCGAGCTCGGCCACCAACCGCGGAGCGTGGTCTTCTTTGCCGACGGAGCTTCCGCCGGAAACCAGCAAGACTTCAGCCGGTGCCGTTGCCAGAAGATCCGTGATCACCTCCGGGCGATCGGGAAGGATGACGTGGGGAAGCAGTACGGCTCCGTCTCGCTCCGCCAGCGCGCCCAGCACCACCGAATTGCTGTCGACGATATGCGGGCCCTCGGGCCGACTCCCGGGCGGCAGGAGTTCGTCGCCCGTGATCACCAGCTGCGCGCGCGGACGGCGCACACAGGCAACCTCAGGGACACCGATCGACGACAGCAGCCCCGCGTCCTGCGGCCGCAAGCGTCGGCCCGCGCGGAGAACCATCGCACCCGCGCGAATGTCTTCACCCGGCGCACCGACGTGCTTATGCGGAGCGACGGCTTCGGCCAGGCGCAAGCTGCCTTCGGTCTCCTCGCAAACCTCGGCCATCACGACGGCGTCCGCGCCTTTGGGCAAGGGCGCACCGGTCATGATGCGCACGGCTTGACCCGTTTCGACGGTTCCCGCAAAGGGCCGGCCGGGCATCGACTCCCCCACCAGCAACAGGCGCAGCGGGTCATACTCCGACGCTCCGAACGTATCCTCCCCGCGGACCGCGTAGCCATCCATGGCCGAACGGGCGAACCCCGGGACATCCACCTCCGCACGCACGTCCTCCGCCAGCACGCGCCCAACGCTCACGAGGAGTCCGACGGGTTCAGCCGTCCACGTCCGCTCGCTCGGCGAACCCGCGCATGCGCACATCGCGTGTCTTCAACTCGTTCGCGCTCCGCCCCGGGAAACCCCCGACGAGAGAGCCTCCCAGCTGAAAATGGGAACGGGCAGGAGGGAGAGCCCGCCTGCCCGTTCTCGAAAGATGAAAGCCGTGGGCTCAGCCAGAGGCCTTCGCGGTGAACAACTCCTCCTGAGCCGGCATCCGCTTGAAGACGGCCTGGATGATCTCGGCCGGCACATCGAACACCACCTTTGCACCCTCGGCACCGACGGCATCCTGCCCGAGGCAATCCGCCATCTTGTCATCGGCGGCGGTGAAGCCAGCCTGCCGGTTGAACTCCCACTCGTCCTCGAGCACCTGCCAACCCTGGTCGTGAATCGTCTCCCGGCTCACTTCCTCGCCGTACAACGCACCGTAGAAAGCGCGGATGTCATCCAGGCTCGGCTGGAGGAACTGGCAGAAGCCAGATGAATCGCAGACCGTGTTGACGATCTGCACCTTCTGGCTCTCCCAGGCGTATTGCTCCGGCGCCAGGCCCGGGTTCACGATCAGACCCGCGGTGTGGTCCGCCCCCATCGGGCTCGTGCAGTAGGAAACGCCGGTGGCCTTCAGCGGACGCGGATCCCAGGCCGGAATGGCCTGGCCCTTGGCCTCGGGCACACGGTGATGGCCGGTGAACTTCCCGGCCGCGACCGCGCCGTTGCCCACGGCGTTGCCACGCTCGGTACCCTCGGGAATCTCGGCGATCAGCTTGCGCATCTCGTCCGCATCGCCCCACTCCATCTGGCCCGCGTCCATCAGGATGGCGATGGCGGCGCCGGTCTCGATGGTATCGAGGCCCACCTCGTCACAGAGCCGGTCCATGTCCGCAACATCTTCCCAGCTTGCTACCGCGCAGTTGGCGCCGAGCAGGGTGAGCGTCTCGAACTCGAGAGCCGATGTCTTGTACTCGCCCTGGGCATCGTTGACGATGTTCGAGCACTTCACGATGCATCCGGTCATGCAGTTGTGCATGGTGCCGCCGCGCGTCTCGAAGCTCTCGACGATCCGTGCGCCGTCCAGGGTCGCCGCGTCGGGGCTCTGCCCGTCGACGCGGTTCTTGTAGGGGAAGGTGTGCAGCATGTTCGCGATCGGCACGATGGAGCTCGTACCCGTCTTGAACATCTGCGGGCCCTCGAGGTAACCCTTCGTGTAATCCTTGCAGAGGGCGCCGAAGGCCTTGCGATCGCTCGGCTGCCGGGCAGATGTCTTGCCGGGATCCACCGCCACGTACTTGAGGCCCTTCGAGCCCATCACCGCACCCAGACCGCCGCGCGCGGCATGGCGTGCCGGGTAGCGGTTGTCCTGGTCTGTGGTTGCGACGGAGGCTCCCGTCAGGCGCGCCTCACCGGCCGGTCCACAGGTGATGAAGGAGGCCGTCGCCGGATACTGCCCGTGAAGATCCTCGCAGAGGGCGTAATTCCATTTGCCCTTGTGGTCGTCGGCGGCGACGATCTTGACGCCGTCGCCGTTCACTTCGAGGGCGTAGCGCTTCTCGGCGTCGGCAGGCTGGCCCTTCACGATGATGCCGCGGTAGCCGAGCTTCATCAGATGCTGGCCGGGCTGGCCGCCGGTATTCGCCTCCTTGATGCCCCCGGTCAGCGGGCTCTTGCCGCCAATCGAGATGCGGCCGGAGGTCGGAGCCGCCGTGCCTGCCAGCACACCCGGCGCCATCACCAACACGTTGTCCGGCCCGAGCGGGTCGCAGCTGGGATCACATTCCTTGAGGAGGATCTTCGCGGAGAGACCGCGGCCTCCGAGCAACTTCCACTCGTCGGGGAAGTCACGGACATCGATGGACTGGTCGGTCATGTCCACGTAGATCAACTTGTCGCCTGTGGGGCCACTCATCAGAGGTCTCCTAGAATCGTCCTGGTTGAGAAGGAAAAGGGTGTACGGGACGGGCAGCTAGCCGCCCGCGATTGCGGCGAGAACCTCGACCTCGTCTTTGGACGAGACCGGGGTGCGCAGCGCAGCATCCGAATCGAGTTGGTCGCCGTTGAGGAACAGCTTCGCGAACCGTTGAACGGCGCCGTCTTGGTCCACCACGAGAGGCAAGAAGCCCGGAAACTTGTGATCGACCGCCTCGAGGCACTCGATGACGCTCCCGCCGTCCACATCGACCTCGGTCGTCCCCTGGGTGGGGCCCCGGTACGGAGGCGGAATGATGACCTTGGGCATGAACTCCTCGGGGCCTGGCGCGGATCTCTGCCGGCCGCGGCCCGGGGTGAAGGGAGCGCGATGATAGCGTTCCTGATGGGGCCCGGGGCTGGCTGGGCCGCTTTGGCCCCCAGGCCAACCGGTAGACTGGGAGGATGGCCCGACCCGTGCTGCGTTACCTGCTTTCGGTGCTCCTTCTCAGTGTTTCCGTGGGTGCCCTGGCCGATGGCCATCCTCGACGGGGCGCTCTCATTCGTCCGCTGCAGGACCGATTGGGCCAGGCCGACCTGATCGTCGTGGCCGACATCGTGGCCCTCTCCCCAGGTCGGATCGAGGTGGCCGTCGTGAGCCCACTGGCCGGGGCCGCGCCAGACCGGTTCGAGGTCAAGCGTCGCCGCTCCAGCCCCCCGCCCCTGGCGGTGGACGACCGGGCGCTACTCCTCCTTCGTGGTGCCCGGGCCCCTTACGTCCTGGTGGATGAGCCGGCAGAAACGATTCGCCTGGTCGGAGCCCCCGGGGAAAAAACCTGGACCGAAGCCGTCCAGGCAGTGCTGGCCCACCGTGACGATCCCTCGACCTTGGCCGTTCGCATGCTTGGCTGGATCGACGACGGACCCGCCGCGTTGCGCGACACAGCCCTCGTCTCACTACTCCCGCTGTTGGAGGCTTCGGAGGGCCTTCGCGATGAGGTGGCATTGGAGCGCGCCGCGGCGGCGGCGCGCTCGGAGCTTCCGGACGAGGCCCGAGCGATCTCGGCCCAGCTCGCCGGGAGAAGCAAACACGGAATGGATCAACTGGTCGCCGAGCTTTCCCGCGCGGAAGATCTGGAAGCAACCTCCCTGGCATTGGCCGTCCGCTTCGGCAGCCTGCGCGACCACCCGGAACTGGCCGCCCTGTATCACCGAGCCCTGCGCTCGAACGATCCCGAGCTGCGTCGGGTCGCCGCCCAGGATGCCAACGCAGCCCTGCACGTCGGCGAATCCGCAATGAGCGCACTCACCCGAATCGCAGCCGACGACCCCGACGAGCTCGTCCGGAAGGCAGCCCGAAACAGCCTCAACCGCCTGCACCCTTGACCTCGAAAAACGGGCGCCCCCTGGGGGAATCGAAGTGCGGGTGCGGTTTTGAGGGTGTGGCTAGACTTCCGGATCGTCAGGCCCCGCGGACGCGGCCTGAAAAATGGGTGGGGGCGGAGGCGGAGTGGCCAGCCGATTCATCATCTGTGACGGCGCCGAGCTGGCTCGCCTCTGGGCGAGGATCGGGGCGAGTGAAGCCGAGGAGCTTTTTTGGCTGCCTCGGGAGGATGAGTCGCGCGCGCGACCCCAGGGCTTTCGCGCCCTCCCGGGTGGTCTGACGGTCGAGGCGATCTCCAAGCTCGAACCGAAAGAGGGCGACGAGTTCGCACTGGTCAGCGAGGACGGCCCGTTCGTACGCGCCGCCGTTGCCGCCATCAGCAAGGCCACACCGGGCGCACCGATCCTGGTGATGTCGGATCGCCTGGATGCGGATGACATCCCAGATCATCCGTGCCTGCGACGCACCGGCCTGAGGACCCAGATTCGCGACGATGTCGATCTGGATTTCGCCCACCTCGGCAACCTTCGCCGCGTTGTCCGGCTGCGCGAACTGCTGAGCAGTCGCGAGAAGATCGGCATCCTTCTCCAGCCCGATCCGGACCCGGACGGAATTGCCGCCGGCTATGCCCTGCGCATCCTGTTGGGCCGCAAGTCACCCACGGCTCCGCTCGTCTCCTTCGGCGAGATCAAGCGCCCGGAAAATGTCGCGATGGTGCAGGCCCTGGGGCTCGACGTGCGAACGATTGCCCCCGAGGAGCTCGACGAGTTCGACGGCCTGGCCCTGATGGATGTGCAGCCCACGGTCTTCGGCGAGAACCCACCTGCCCGTGTCCTTTCGGTCGATGTCGTGATCGACCACCACCCGGAGCGCAGTGGCTACGACGCCGTCGTGAAGGACATCCGCACCAGTTACGGCGCGACATCCACGATCATGACTGAGTACCTCCAGGCCTCCGGAACAGAAATTCGCGGCAAGCTCGGCACGGCGCTGCTCTACGGCATCAAGAGCGATACCCAGCTGCTCGGTCGAGATACCAGCCCCGCCGACATGCAGGCCTTCGCCAAGCTTCACGCCTGCCACAGCCCGGCCCTGTTGCGCCGCATCGAACGGCCGGCCCTGCCGACGGACGGCCTGCGCGCGCTGGGCCGGGCACTGGCTTCGACCCGTGTCGAAGAAGGCATCCATCTGCTCGTGCTCGGGCGGGTGCGAGAAGACGTGATTCCGCAGGTGGCGGAGCTTGCACTCCAGGCCGAGGGTGCGGTGTGGGCCATTGCAGCGGGGACAGTCGGTGGCGATCTGGTCTTCTCGGTGCGCAATGTCGGCTACGTACGTGCAGCAGGCGAAGTGGTGCGCGCTGTCGTCGAAGGCCTCGGCGTGGGCGGAGGCCATCGCTCCATGGCCAAGGGCATCATCCCGCTCAAGGCCTTCCGCAAGGTCTACAAGCGCGCCGATCGCAGCACGATCCGCCGGGCCCTGCTGAAGGCCTTCACCAAGGCCATCCACGAGGACGACTGATGGGGAGCGGGCCGCTGCCCGAGGCCGAGCTGCAAAATGCGCTCGACAGCCTCGAGGGCTGGAGTGTGGAGACCGAAAAGCTCCACAAGGAATTCCGGTTCGCGGATTTCAACCAGGCGTTCGGCTTCATGACGCGCGTCGCTCTCGTCGCCGAGAAACGAAACCACCACCCGGAGTGGTTCAACGTCTGGAACCGCGTCGTCGTCGATCTCACGACCCACGATGCCGGTGGCATCACGACGAGCGACATCGAGCTGGCGAAAGAGATGAACCGTCTGGCCTAACGCCGCCTCGTGAGCCCACTGACAGACGTCATTCGCTTCACCGTCTTGTCCGGCGGCGGAGTCGCCACGTTGTCCCAGGATTCCCGGCGCCAGCTGCCGGATTCCGCCAGGTTTGCAAACGCGGCCCCGACCGAATCGATCACCTGGATCGGCCGCGCCTCGTCATCCGGCCAGCGCGGATAGCCCTCTCTGTCGTCGCTCCAACGGCCCGCGTAGAGGCCGACGTTCGTCATCTCCTCTTTGCCATCGAAGGTCGCCATGTAGAGTGGCTGCAGCGTCTGGAGATCGACGTACACCACCTGCCGGGCGTTCAGATCGCCGGTTGGATCCTTGGCTCGCATCTCGAGCACCAACGCGCGCCGCAGATCCCAGCGATCGCTGGCGAAGGAAAGCCCCCAAGGCCCGAAATCCCGATCCTCGTTCTCGGGATAGCCGGGCGCCGCCGTGTTGATCGGTGCCAGCACATCGTGCAGCCCGAGCACGACGGTCTCATACAGCAGCGGCCGGATGACCAACCCCTCGTAGCCACTGCGCTTGTTCTGGACCGTCCCGCCGACCCCGGTCACACCGCCGGCGGCGCCGATACCGGCCCCCCCGCCACCCGCGCCGACGGCGAGCTGCTGGTTCTGCACGACGCCCACCGAGAAGGAAGGCATGTAGAGCCCTTCCACCTGGTTGGCATTCAGCCGGCGTACCCGGCGCCACTGGGGCAGATAGGCGTGGAGATCGTCGGAGCGTTTGATCTCGCGCTCATGCTTCAGGTCCCGATACTGACGCCAGGAGTGTTCCCGCGCATCGAACGGCTTGTAGAAAATGCCTCCGGCCACGAAGTGCTTCGAACGTGCGCCCGGGGCGACATAACCGTCTTCCACACGGTCCGCGCGATGCGCCATCTGGAATTTGAACATCTCGCCTTCGAAGGGTTCCGCTCGCCCGATCCGCCCGACCAGATCCGTCATGCGGAACTTCCCGTGAAAGCCCGCGGCCTGGTACCGGAACTCCACGTTCCACAACCATTTGTTGCCGATCTGGGGATCCTCGGAAACCAGATCTCCCACTGCGAACGGTTGGCCGGCCGTGTAGTCATCGAGGCCCCCGTCGGCGACAAGCTTGGCCTGGCCACGAAAAGCCTCGGTCGCCTCCTCGTAGAATGCGGGCGGGCCATAGTCCCTGAAGCAAGGCCCGATTTCGAGACGCATCCCGTCGAAGAAGAAGCGCTCGCGATAGGGCCACACGAAATCAGGAAGGAAATTCTTCAACACATCGAGCCGCTCGAGTTCGAAGACATCTCCCGATTGAAAGGGCAGGGCCGGGGGTGCATCCTCGGGGCTCCCGCCGGGCCCAGACACCAGGCCGCCAGCGGGCTGGCACGCTCCCGGCGCGGGAAGGGCCCAGGGCGAAGCCGTGGCGCTCGTGTTCGGCTCGTCGGCAAGAACGGCGCCAGCCGGCCAGACAGCGAGCAGCAAGGAAATGACGAGCAGGCGTTGCAGGGATTTGCTCATGGACCGGGCCTCCGGGGTTTCAGGAGAGAGTGAGCAGGTCGTGGCTGCCGCGCATCCGGTCGGGAATCGTGACCCCGATCGGGCAGGAGCCCAGGCAGGGACCGCTGCAGGAGGCACAGGCCTCTGCATTCGTTTCCAGGCCGGCATAGAGGCGAAGGGCCTCCTTCTCGTTCCCGTAATCCTCGAAGTACATGCGATGGCGAAGCACGTCGTTGATCGGCACGCCTTCCGGGCAGCTCTCCAGACAGGCGCCACAATGGGGAGTGCAGTAGGTGCCGGCAATCTGTCGGTCGTACTCGCCGAGCAAAGCGAGATCACTTCCACTCGGTTGGGCGCCGGAGGCAAAGAGGTACTCGTCTACGTGTTGGAACTCGAAGAACGAAATGACGGCCGCCGAGACATCCGCATTCGAAAGCACCCACTTGAGCGCCGCCTGGCTGTAGGCCGTGGAATGCTCCCGGAAGCCGGCCAGCCCGTTGTGCCGGGCGCCCTTCAAGGTCTTCATCGCAACGATGCCCATGTCCTGCTCGCGACGGGATCTCCCGATCACTTCGGCCATGGCGGGCCAGATGCCGTGGTGATAGGCGAGCATCATCACATCGAAGCGACCGTTTTCGATCGCCGCTTCTGCGACCTGGATCAGGTTCGGCGTATGCGAGGAAAAGCCGAGGAAGCGGACCTTGCCCTCCTCCTTCAACCTGTCAAAGGCTTCGTGCATCGTCTCTGACTCGATCCGCTCCACCTCGTCGCAGCTATGCTGGTGCACGAGATCGACGTAGTCGGTCTGCAACCGACGGAGACTCTCCTCGACAACCCGTTTGTGTTCGACCACGCTGGCAAGAGGCCCAAGATGGCCCCGAGGCGTACAGAACTTCGTGGCCAGGAAGACCTTGTCCCGTCGGCCCTTGAGCGCAGCGGCAATCGCCTGTTCGCTGCCCGTCGACGAATAATCCGGTGAAGTATCCACGTAGTTGACGCCGCGATCGAAGGCCATGCGCACGATTTCGCTGCCCTTCTCCCCTTGCACCCGGCCGCCACCGACGACGATGTCGGAGATCTTCCAGCCGGTCCGGCCCAGCGTTCGATAGCCCTGGACGCGGCTGCCCTTCCACTCTTCCGGGTAGCTCTCGTGGGTCTTCACGACGTCACCACCGAAGATCTCGGTCGCCGTGGGGAGCCAGCCCCGGCCTTCGTTCCCGAGGCCTAACAAACCTCGCGCGGCGGCAAGGCCAGCTGCGCCACCAGTTGCCACCAACGCCGTCGCCCCGCCGGCCAGAGCGCCCGAGAGCACGCTGCGGCGGCCGGGATCCGCCTCCGCCATCTGGCTGCGAACGGCCCGCCGCATCAGCCAGAAGCTCGAGACGGCCACGACGAGCAGGCCGAGAACCATCCAGACGACTCCGGCGACCGGGCGCGGATAGGCGATTCCGAGCGCGTCCACCGCAGCTTGGATCTGCGCACCCGCCGGGAAGGCCGCCGAGCTGAGATCGATGGCGGTCTTGTAGAGCGCGGCGCCCGACCAGCCAAAGCCGATCAGCGCCGCCAGCGCGAGCGAGACGAAGAACGCGGTACGCGGTTTCATGAACCCCCCAGAACGGTTTTGATGAGTATACGCGAGAGCTCAGTCGGCGGTTCCCAAACGCAGCGAAGCCGCACGTTCGGCGAGCCGCTCGACCTCGGGAGCGATGGCCTCCGGTTCCAGATCTGGAGCCATGGGGAGCACCCAATCGCAGCAGACGATCTCCCTGTGCCCGTTCGAGAGCGGAGGGGCATCCGTGTCGGAGCCGAGCAGGAACGCCACGCGAGATGGCTGCCCGGGGGCCAGGGCCTCCAGGTAGGGACCAGCGGAAACCCCAGCGCGCAGTACGAGCCCCTGCCGACGCTCCGCGACGCGGCGCTGGGCGGCTGGCGCTTCCACCCCGATCCAGAGCGGAGGCCCGCCCGGCTGGACCGGGCGCGGGTGGATCTCCACGTTCTCGGTCGGGAAGAAGTGCCCCGGGAACTCGAGCGGCCCTCGCCAGGCCGCGGCGATCAGATCCAAGGCTTCCTCGAAGCGAGCGATGCGCTCCTCCGCGTCCACACCGAAATGCACCAATGCGCCAGGATCAGCCCCCAACCCCACGCCCAGCTCGAAACGACCGGCCGAGAGGCCATCCAGTGAGGCCGCATCCTCGGCCACGCGCAGCGGATGATAGAAGGGCAGAGGCAGGAGGCCGCTCGCGATCCGCAACCGCTCGGTCCGCATGGCCACGGACGCGCACAGCACCAAGGCCGATGGAACCAAGGCGGCCTCGGACGTCGGGCGCTCTGCGACCCAAAGCACGTCGAAGCCCTGCGCTTCAGCCTGGGGCGCGGCCTCGAGCAGCGCCGCCAGGCGCTCACCGGCGAGAGCACCCTCCGCAAGACGAGGATCGAAGCGCAACCCGACCCGGGTTCGCGGCTCCTGGGAAACAGACTCGTTCGGGGGTTCCGCCACAGCCGTCAGACTAGCCGGCTTCCGCAAGCTGCCTGCTATCCTTCGGGGCCCACCATGGCCGTACGCATCATTCCGGACATTCCCTCTCTCAAAGCCCTCGTCGGCACCGAAATCGGCGTTTCGGATTGGATCGAAATCACCCAGGAGCGGATCGACCTGTTCGCCAAAGCGACCGGCGACTGCCAGTGGATTCATACCGACCCGGATCGCGCTAAACGCGAGTCTCCGTTCGGGACGACGATCGCCCACGGCCATCTCACGGCGTCACTTGCCCCGCATCTGCTCTCGCAGATCATGGAGGTGAGGGGTGCGCGCCTGCTCGTCAACCCGGGGATCGAAAAGATGCGCTTTCGCTCGCCCGTGCCGGTCGGCTCCCGACTGCGCATGCGCGCCACGCTGAAGGCGCTGCGCGAACTCCCGGGTGGTGCGCAGCGAGCAATATTCGGGATGCGTTTCGAGGTCGAGGGCGAGAAACGGCCTGCGGCCTTCGGCAACGCCCTGCTCGTGTACTACCCCTAAGGTTGTGCCCGCGAAAATCCTGCTGGCACAGGACTGGCAGTGCGATGGCGTATGTCCTCGCCCAAGCAAGCCTTTCAGCCCCCGCACTGCCCCAACCCGAGCTGTGAATACCACCGGAATCCAACGGGTTGGGCCTACAAACGCGATGGATTCCACTTCCGCCGCTTCGATAGGCGCCGCATCCAGCGGTACCTCTGTTCACACTGCGGCCGGTCCTTCAGTACTCAGACCTTCTCCACCACCTACTGGCTGAAGCGCCCCGACCTCCTTCTCCCCCTGCTGAAGACCAGTCTGGCCTGCGCGGGCCTGCGCCAGATGGCGCGCATCTACGGCGTCTCGCCCTCCACGGTGGCACTTCAACTCAGCCGCTCCGGTCGTCACTGCCTGGCCTACCACGAACACAGGCGTCCTCGTACTGCACCCAAGGAAGCCCTCGTCCTCGACGGCTTCGAGACGTTCGAGTTCAGCCAGTACTGGGTCACGCACCTGAACACGGTGGTCGGCGCGGAAAGCCACTACGTCTACGCCACGACCGTCTCCGAACTGCGCCGCAAGGGCCGCATGACACGACGCCAGAAGGAGAGGCGGAAGGAGCTCGAGGCCCGCTACGGAAGACCCCATCCTCGATCCATCGAGCAGGGCGTTTTCGACGCCCTCGATCTGGTGCTTCCCGAGGGCTCCACAGGCGTCATCCGCTCCGACGATCACCACCAGTACCCCCCAGCACTCGTCAAACTCCGAGGCAGAAAGATCCGGCACGAGATCACGTCGTCAAAGGATCCTCGGGTCCCGCAGAACCCGCTCTTCCAGGTGAACCTCTACCACCTGCTCCTCCGCCACGGCGGGGGCAATCACAAGCGCGAGACGATCGCCTTCTCGAAGCGGAACCAGGCGATGGTGTGGAGAGAGGCGATCCACCGGGTCTGGAGAAACCACGTCAAGCAGCTCTCCGAGCGGCGGGGTGGCGGGACGCCGGCGATGGTCTTGGGAATGAACGACGCACCGCTCACCTGGGAGACGATCCTGTGGGAGCGCATCTTCCCCTCACGGATCCAGCTCCCGGCGACGATGCGGAAGGCCTATTTCGGAAGGATCCCCACGCGGCAACTCCCTCGCGCTCGGGCCCATTTGCTCAGCTACGCCGCTTAGCCTCGGACCCGGAGCCGACGTGAACCGCAGGATGCGTCCTCCTGGTGGCAGATCTGAATCACAGCAGGAATCTCGCGGGCACAACCTACCCCTAAGCGGAGGTCAGGAAAGGAATGTCCGTACAGCCTCGAGAAACACCTCCGGCTGGTCATGGTGGACCCAGTGGCCAGCGGATTCCACGTTGACGAGTTGGGCATCCGAGAAGTGCTCGGCACGGCCGTCCTTCTCGGGATCACTGGCCCAGCTCTCCATGCCGCGCACGAGCAGCACAGGGCAGCTGATTCGTTCCCACAAGGCGTGGAGATCCTCTGCGGGGAGGCGCACCGGCGAGAACGCGCGAACGTAGTTGTCGAACTTCCAGCTGAAGGTGTGGTCCTCGTTCCGGGCGACACCGTGGATCGTCAAGTGACGAGCGAGATCCGGAGGCAGGAACGAATTGACCTGCTGCATGCGTTGGGCCGCCTCATCAATGGAGGCGTAGCGCCGGGGGCTGCGCGTCGCGAGCTCCTGTGCGGCGATGACCCAACGGCTGAAACGCTCGTGGACGGGAGTCTCAGCGAGGCGTTTCGCGAGATCCGGAGCTGGCCCGAGGCCTTCGATGGCCACGAGCCGCGAGACCTTTTCCGGGAAAACGCCTGTGTAGTGCAGGGCGATGGCTCCGCCTAACGAGTGCGCCACGATCGTCAGCGGTGCCAGCTCGAGCGCCTCGACCAGCTGAGCGATATCGAGCACGAAATCCGGCAGGCTGTAGCTGCCGCCAATGGCCCAGGCACTATCGCCATGGCCGCGCAGATCCGGCGCGATCACATGCCAATCGCGGCGCAGCTCCCGGGCGATCGGATCCCAGCTGCGGGCATGATCCTTGCCGCCGTGGATCAGGAGGAGCGGCGGAGCGCTCTCGTTGCCCCAATCGACGTAGTGGAGACGCAAGCGCTGGGAAACGTAGAAATGGGAGCTCGGCCCGATGATTTCGGTGGCGGACGGCATCATTCGATCCTAGCGCGTCCCGCTTGACGCCTTCTGGGTCGGCCCCGATGCTTTCGAAGTGAAAATCGCGATCGCCCAGATCAACCCCACCGTCGGCGACCTCCAGGGGAACCGGCGGCGGATCGAGGAAGCTGCAGAGCGAGCGAAGCGCGCTGGCGCGGAGCTTTGCGTCCTGCCCGAGCTCTGCCTGACCGGCTACCCGCCGATGGACCTGCTCGAAAGGGAGGGCTTCGTACGGGACCAGCTGCGGGAACTCGAAATCCTCGAGGCCTGCTCGAAAGGCATCGACCTGGCCGTAGGCGCCGTACTGCCTGTGGAATCCGGCGGATCCAAGCATCTCGCGAACGCCGCCGTGCTGCTTCGCGACGGAAAACGGGCCGCCGTTCAGGCGAAGACCTTGCTTCCGACCTACGACGTCTTCGATGAGAACCGGTACTTCGTCTCTGCTGAAGAGCAGAAGCCGATCGGCCCGCTTGGCCTCAGCGTTTGCGAAGACGCCTGGGCCTTCGAGCTGGGTTACGGGCGCGATCCAGTCGGCAACCTGGCTGCTGCTGGGGCCAAGCTCGTGCTGAATCTATCCGCATCGCCCTGGCACGCCGGCAAGCCCGCGGAAAGGCGGCGCTTGTTTGGCGAGCTGGCGACCCGCCATCAGCTGCCGATCGTCTTCGTGAACCAGGTAGGCGGCAACGACGAGCTGATCTTCGACGGCGGCTCTTTCGTGGCGGGAAGAGACGGCCGCATCCTGGCCCAGTTGCCGCTCTTCGAAGAAGCTTTCGAGGTCGTCGACGTGCCCGGCGAAACCGCAGGCCGCCTGCCCGACGATGTGCCGGAGCCGGATCGGGTGAGCCAGCTCGAACGCGGGCTCGTGCTCGGCATTCACGACTACTTCCGCAAGCAAGGGCTTCCGCCGGGCGCCGTGATCGGCCTCTCCGGTGGTATCGATTCGGCAGTCACCGCCCACCTTGCGGTCGAAGCGCTTGGTGCGAAGCAGGTGGTAGGCATCGCCATGCCTGGGCCATTCTCCTCGGGACATAGCGTGGACGATGCACTTGGCCTGGGAGAGCGGCTCGGCATCGACGTTCGCAAGGTGGAGATCGGCCGCATCTACGAGGCCTATCGAACAATCTTTGCCGAACTCTTCGGTCAGAAGGAAGACTACGGCCTGGCGCAGCAGAACATCCAGTCGCGCATCCGTGGTGCCATCTTGATGGCCGTTTCGAATGCGGAGAACCGTCTCGTTCTCGCGACAGGGAACAAGAGCGAACTCTCGGTGGGTTACTGCACCCTCTACGGAGACACGGTGGGCGGTCTCGCGGTACTGGGAGACGTCTACAAACGCGATGTCTACGCAATCGCTCGCCATGCCAACAAGAACGGCGAACGCATTCCGAACAGCACCATCGAAAAACCGCCCTCTGCCGAACTCGCACCTGACCAGCTGGATAGCGACGATCTGCCGCCCTACGACATCCTCGATGCCGTGCTCGAGCAGGCCATCGAAGGAGGGCTCGGTGCCGCCGCCGTCACGCCGCCGGCTGGGGCGACCCAAGAGGAAGCCGCGGCCATCGTGCGCCGGCTGGATCGCAACGAGTACAAACGGCGCCAGTCACCGCTCGTGCTGCGAGTCTCACCCAAGGCCTTCGGCGGCGGTCGGCGCTTGCCGATCGTCCATCGCTATCCGAGCTGAGGAAGAAGCCGTAGTGGCTAGGCGGCGGTTTCCGGAGAAACGCCGCGGACGTGCTCGGCTCGGGCGCCGCGGGGACCTTCCTGGATGACGTACTCGACGATATCTCCCTCGGAGATGTTGTCGTACTCGGTCCCGTTCATCCCGGAGCGGTGAAAGAAGACTTCTTTCCCATCTTCGCCGCGAATGAAGCCGAAGCCCCGATCGCGCACCATCTTCTTGATCTTGCCCTTCGATTTGGGGCCCGTCGGAGCGGCCGGCGTCTGCGGCCCAGTGCGGCGGCTTCGGCCTCGGCTGCGCCCTCGACGCGGCGTGCGGTACTGCTCGCCAACGTGGAATTCCTTGACGAAGAGGTCCGCGGGTACGGTGAGAGGCTCGTGGCCCTCGGTCTGGGCTTCGAGCAGTACCTCTTCGTCTTCCACCGCCACGACGGCGTAGCGAAGGCCCGTATTCTTGTGGGTGCATTGGGCACCCGCTTCGATCTCGTCCAGCGACAGCATGACGGGAACCTCGGGGGTGGAAGGGGGAAAGGCTTTGCCGAGCAAGCGCGGGAACGCTGCGGGCGCCGCTGCCGGCTCGGCCGAAGCCGGGGCATCGGAAGCCGCGGACGTTAGGAGATCCCCCGTGGGTGGTCAAATCGCCCCGGGGGTAAGATGAGGGGCCCCGCGAAAGCGTTGGAGATGACATGAACTTCCACAGAACATGCCCGGCAGCGTGCCTTCGAATGGGGCTGGTCCTGCTGCTGGCGCTTGGCTGCGCCTCCGAGACGACCCCGAGCGAATCCCGTGCCCCTCTGAGGGTCGGAACCAGCGGCGACTATGCGCCCTTCAGCCTGGAGGCCGCGGATGGATCCCTCGCTGGTCTGGATGTGGCGCTTGCCCGGGCCTTTGCTGAGGATCGCGGCCTTCGGCTCGAGCTGGTTCGGTTTCGCTGGCCCGAACTCCAAGCCGATCTCGAGGCGGGGCGCTTCGACCTGGCCTGGAGCGGTGTCACCATCCGGCCCGAGCGATCCTTGCGGGGCCGCTTCAGCGTCCCGTATCTGGAGAGCGGAGCTGTGGCATTGGTTCTCGCCGGCGCCTCGGCCCGTCGCGCTGAAGACCTCGACCGGCCCGGACGGCTCATCGCCGTCAACCTCGGCGGGCACCTGGAACGTGTGGCCCGGGCCCGCTTTCGGCTCGCCAGCGTTTCTCCGGTGGATGGGAACAGCAACGTGCTGGCGGAGCTGCTGGAGCATCGCGCCGACGCCGTCATCACGGACACGCTCGAAGCAGCTCATTGGATCGCAGCCAGCGACACCCCGTTGCGCATCTTGGGTCCATTCACCCGCGACTACAAGGCTGTCTGGCTGCGTGCCGACAAGCCGGAACTGGCCCGCGATCTGGACCGTTGGCTGATTGCCCGCGAGGCGGATGGAACGCTCGCACGGATGCGAGGCGAGGCGGGCATCGCCCGCGCGCGCGGCTCCGCGACGCCGGCGGCGGCCCTCGAAGCCGCGCTGATCGAGCGGCTCTCCCTGATTCCCTTCGTAGCGGAAGCCAAGCGACGAAGCGGTGGCCCGGTGGAGGTTCCAGACAGGGAGCGGATCGTGATCGAGGCAGGCGAACGCGCAGCCCGCCTTGCAGCGGCGGAGGCAGGCGCACCCCCCCTCGATGAGGCCGGCGTCTCCTCCTTCTACCGCGCGCAGATCGAGGCATCGAAAGCATTGCAGCACGAGATCCTCGCAGGGCCAGCGGCAGCCGGTGAGCCGCCGGACCTGGCCAAGGAGGTTCGCCCAGCGCTACTGCGTGTGGGCGAGAAGATCGCCTGGCTGCTGGTGCGTGCGGGCCTTCCCGCGGATCCCTGGCGATCAACCGCCGCGGGCGAGCAGCCGCGTGATGAGCCCGGCCAACACCGGTAGTGCCAGCGAAACCCCGTAGCGGACGATGGCAAAGCGGGCGCCGAGAATCGGCACCTCCCAAGCCACCAGCCGGTGCACGGCCAGAAGCGACCAGGCCGTGAGAAAAGCGACCACCGCGGCGGTGATGCGCCGGAGCGAAGCAGCACGGCGGCGATCGGCATGGAGACGAAGGGCCCAGCCGGAGTGATGGCGCCGGCCGCCGTCGCGATCAAGATGCCTCGCAAGCCGGAATCGTGGCCGAGCGCTCCTTCGACCCACTCGTGTGGGATCAGCACCTGGGCCAACCCAGCGGCCAGGAAGGAGATGCCGATCAGCAGGCCAAAGCGCATGAGCAGGTTGGCGCCATCACCGAGCCCCTGTTGCAAGAGGGGCGAGCCGCCACGCCACCAGGCCAACCCAGCCAACACCACGAGCAGGAAGACCATGAAGGCGAGCTGGGGTTCGAGCACAGGGCTCCTCCGTGCGGACCCGGGTGCGGCCACGATCAGTAGAAGGTGCAGCGCGCGCGATGGCGCGGGCGGGCCTTGATCTCCGGGCTCTGGCCCCGGGACCAGAGCAGATTGTCGATGCGGCCCGCGTTGACCTTCCAGCCTCGGCGATGACAACTCGCCACGATCTGCTCGACGGCGTGAAGAGCGACGGC
Source organism: Deltaproteobacteria bacterium (assembly GCA_019312665.1). GTDB lineage: Bacteria > Myxococcota_A > UBA9160 > UBA9160 > UBA6930. The sequence goes on from JAFDCZ010000012.1 coordinate 51,303, forward strand.
GCGGATCTCGATTTCTGCCTCGCCACCGGGGGTGATCTCTTCCTCCCGATCGATGGTCGCCTCGAGCTCGACGTCCATGAGCAGCACCTGCAGCATCCGCAAGGTGTGGGGCACGAGGTTGTCCGCAAAGATCGTGAGCTCGTCCAGATCCCGAAACTCCCCCAGCCCCTTGCCACGAAACGCAGCATGGAGATCGGAGCAGGTGATCTGGCCGCGCTTGTAGAAGGGCACCTCGAAACCCTCGTAGATGGAAACGTCCCGGTAGAAGGGCATCGCGGCGAGGATCTCGACCAGCGCAGCGGCGGAACCGCGCGCTGCTTCGACCGGCCCTGCGAAACGGGCGCGATGCTCCCGATGCAAGAACGCGCCGAGTTCGTTCAGGGCTTTCGCGAACAACGCCATCAGTTCGCCCGCGTCTCCTTCGTCGTCTTGCCCGAACGTCCGCGCGCAATCGGCCGCTTGCAACCCCATCAACTGGCTCGCTGTCCACGCACCTTCTTTCTCGAAGCGTTCGCGCAGACCGTGGGCAATCGTGAGGTAACCCGATTGCCCCTTGTGCTTGCGTAGATGTGGGAACCAACCAGAGCCGAAGTTGATGGCATTCAGGGTGACGACGTAGGCGACGGTGGTATCGCGGTCGCCGAACTCCCGGCGGCCCGGATCGAGGTCGGGAACGCGCGGCCGTTCGCGGGCGAGGATCGCGGCGAGCTGCTCGAGGTTCTGGTCGTCGATGCGCACGTAGCGTGCCCGGCGCGAAACCTCTGCGCAGGCCTCTCGGAGCCGCTCGAAGAGCGGGACCCCACTCACCGGTTGGTTTCCTTCACGCCTACGAGGGTGACGGCCTCGGGCAACACCTCGAAACGCACCGGGGCGCAGCCCAGCGGCTCGCCATCGATCTCGAGCAGTTGACTGCCTGGCGCGGCACTCACCAGAAGCTCACGACCCTGAAATCTGAGGACACCGGGGACTTCGATGTGCGTGCCCGCATAGAGATTGGGAAGTCGCCTGAGGAGTCGTGCTTTCGTTAGGCCAGGGATGACCACCACGTCGAGCAATCCGTCGTCGAAGCAGGCGCCCGGCGCACCGCGCATGCCGCCGCCGAAGAAGGGGCCGTTGCATGCCGTGGCGAGAACGAGATCCCCCTCGTAGATCTTCGTTCCGTCGAGCTCCAAGGTCGCGGGAGCTGGCTGGAAACGGGCCAGGGCACGCAGGGTACCGAGGAGGAAGGCGAGGGATCCGCCCATCCCCTTGCCGCTTTCGTTGACGAGTTGAACGATGAGGCCAGAAATGCCGACGGTCGCCGAATTGATGAAACTGGTGACGCGCGGCTCGCCACCGTGGTTGAGATAGTGGAGCCGACCCGCATCGATCTGCCGGGTGCGCCCGGCGGCGATGTCCGTGATCGCTTCCTCCACGTTCATGGCCAGGCCCAGCCCGCGGACCAGATCCTTTCCGGTGCCGAGCGGGAGGAAACCGATCTGGATCTCGTCGGCCAGGTCTGCAGCCAGAACCCCAGCGACCACCTCGCTCGCCGTGCCGTCTCCTCCAGCCACGAGGATGCGCTCCACGCCGGCACGGGCACCCTCGCGTGCAAGGCGCTCAGCGTCTCTGGGCCCCTGGGTCCAGTCGACTTCCAGCGGTCCGAGGGCGTCCCGCAAACGCGCCTCGAGGGCGTCGAAAATCTTGCGTGTCCGCCCGCTGCGGCTGGCCGGGTTCACGATCACGAGCGTGCGCGGCGGCATGGCATCGGTGATGCTACCCGGACCTGGGGCCCCCCGCTCTCCGCATCATGAACGAATCCACCTCCAACCGTCACCCGTTGCTCCGCCGCCTGCTCGGGTTGGCGGCCCTGGCCCTGTTACTCGGTATCCCGTTTGCGCTACGCCGAGCGGCGGGCATCGAGCTCAATGTGGATTCGATACGCGAGTTCGTCAGCAGCCTGGGCGTCTGGGGCCCTCTGGTGATGGTCCTGATCGTGACCTTCCGCACCCCTCTCCTGCTGACCTCCCAGATCGTGCTCACCGTGGCGGGTGTCTGCTTCGGCGCCCTGGAGGGCGCCTTGTACGGCGCGCTAGGCAGCTTCCTCTCTGGCTTCGGAGTCTTCGTCGCCGTGCGTTGGCTCGGTGCAGACGCCATTGCCGCGCGCGTCCCACCCAACCTGCAGCGCACCCTCCAAGTCGCCGGAAGTCGCGGTACCGCCGCCCTGATGGCCATTGGAACCGCGGTTCCGGTCGGCCCGACGACCCTCTACCACGCTGCTGCCGGCCTCACGAAAATGGGGACTCCGACCTTCATCGTCGCCCTGGTGATCGGAGTCATCCCCCGCTCGCTCCTCTACGCTGCGTTCGGCAGCAGCCTGCTCGAAGGCAGGTACGGCAATGCCGCCTGGCTCGGAGTCGTCATCCTGCTCCCCTTCCTCGCCCTCATCCACCCGGGCGCGAGGGCCTGGTTCCGCTACCAGTTCGCCCCCGCCCTCCCCTCGGAGAAGTCGGCGAGTGGGGACGTTTCAGAGGGTTAGTCCCGCAAGACGTTGAGGGCGGAGCCGGCCTTGAACCAGCCGATCTGGTCATCGTTCAGCGAATGCGCGACCGGGAACGTGTGCGTGCTGCCATCGGGTTGATGCAGGATCGCCTGGAGCGGGCGGTCCTCGGCCAACTCCGTGAGCCCGGTGATGCTGATGCGGGTCTGCTCCCCAACCTTCTCATAATCCGCCGGATCGACGAAAGTGAGTGCCAGGACGCCCTGCTTCTTCAGGTTGGTTTCGGCAATTCGAGCGAAGCTTCGCGCGATGACGGCGGCGCAACCCAGATGGCGCGGTTCCATCGCCGCGTGCTCGCGGCTCGAACCCTCTCCGTAGTTCTCATCACCGACGACGACCCAGTGAAGGCCTTCGGCTTTGTAATGGCGGGCGATCTTGGGGAACGAAATACCGGTTTCGTCCGAGAGCTGGTCGAGGCCTTCTCCGGCTTTGCCCGTGAACGCGTTGATCGCGCCGATGTACATGTTGTCACTGATCCGATCCAGATGGCCCCGGAAGCGCAGCCAGGGACCCGCCATCGAAATATGATCCGTCGTGCACTTGCCCTTGGCCTTCAGCAGAAGCGGCAGCTGCTCGAAATCCTGGCCGTTCCAGGGAGTAAAGGGTTCGAGGAAGGCCAGCCTCTCGGACTCTGGACTGATCTCCACCTGGACGTCGCCCGGATCATCCGGCGGCGCCAGATAGCCTTCGTGACTGGTGACGAAGCCTTGCTCCGGCACGTCCGGCGCAGGCGCCGGCGGGTCGAGTTTGAAACGGCTCCCATCGGCGGCCTCGATCTCATCCGTCAAGGGATTGAACGCGAGAGTGCCGGCCAACGCGTAGGCGACACAGATTTCCGGGCTGCTGATGAACGCCAGCGTTTCCGGGTTGCCGTCGTTGCGCTTCGGGAAGTTGCGGTTGAACGAGGTCAGGATCGAATTCGGTACACCTTTCTCGATATCGTCCCGGCGCCACTGGCCGATGCACGGGCCGCAAGCATTGGCCAGGACGATCGCACCCACTTCTTCCAGGGCATCGAGCTGGCCGTCTCGGCGGATCGTCTTGTGCACCTGTTCCGAGCCTGGCGTGCACCAGAGCCTGGTCTTCGCCTTGACGCCCCGCGCACTCGCCTGCCGCGCCACGTCGGCGGCTCGCGACAAATCCTCGTACGAAGAGTTCGTGCAGCTCCCGATCAAGCAGGACGTGAGGGTGGCCGGGTAGCCATTCTCCTTCACATCCGATTCCATTTTCGAAACCGGCCGCGCCAGATCGGGCGTATGAGGGCCGACGATATGCGGCTCGAGAGTCGAGAGATCGATCTCGATGATTTCATCGAAGAAGCCATCCGGCTCGTTCGCGACCTCCGGATCCGGCCCGAGCAGATCCGCGAACTCGTTGGCGAGATCCGCCAGCGCCTCTCGTTCGGTGCTCTTCAAATAGAGTTCCATCCGCTCGTCGTACGGGAAGATCGATGTGGTCGCTCCGAGTTCGGCGCCCATGTTCGTGATCGTCGCCTTGCCCGTGCAGGAGAGCGAACGGGTGCCGGGGCCGAAGTATTCGACCACCCGATTCGTTCCACCCTTCACCGTGAGCAGTTCGCAAACCTTCAGGATCACGTCCTTCGGCGCCGACCAGCCACTGAGTTCACCCGTCAGGCGAACCCCTACCAACTTCGGATACAACACCTCCCACGGAAAGCCGGCCATCACGTCCACCGCGTCGGCACCACCAACACCGCAGGCGAACATGCCGAGGCCTCCGGCATTCGGCGTATGGGAATCCGTGCCGATCATCATGCCACCGGGATAGGCGTATTTTTCGAGCACGACCTGGTGGATGATTCCGGCGCCGGGGCCCCAGAAGCCGATGCCGTAACGCGCCGAAGCCGAACGCAGGAAGTCGTAGACCTCCCGATTCGTCACTCGGGCGGTTTCCATGTCCTCGTCCGCGCCTTCGTAGGCCTGGATCAGGTGGTCACAATGCACACTGCTGGGCACGGCAGTTTCGTCGCGGCCCGAAGAGATGAACTGGAGCAGAGCCATTTGCGCGGTGGCGTCCTGCATGGCGACCCGATCCGGGCGCAAAGCGAGGTAGCTATCGCCCGGCGTGAGTTCCTGGTCCTCGGGATCGTCGAGGTGACCGAGCAGGATCTTCTCGGCGTAGGTGAGCGGCCGACCCAAGCGGCGCCGCACGATCTCCAGATTCTGCCGGACCTTCTCGTAGGTTCCTCGCACGAGTTCGGGTGTGGTCTCGATCCTGGGCATGAGAACCTCCTCCGGTAGGGCGGGAGCCGAACTTTAGCAACTCGGCTGGGGTAGCATGCGCGTTCATGGAGCCCCGTTCGTTCTTCGTCCCCGGTGGCGACGGCCACCAGATCCACGTTCTGGAATGGAGCACCGAAGGCGTCCCCCTGATTTTCGTCCATGGTTTTGGGAACACGGCCCGCATCTGGGACGACGCGGCAGCCGTCGTGGCGCCGCACTACCGGACGATCGCCATGGATCAACGTGGCCATGGCGATTCGGACCACGACCCCGAGCACCGCTACGCCTACGACGATCTGGCAAGGGATCTCGAGGCCGTCGTCGAAACCCTGCAGATCGAGCGCTTCGTTCTGGTGGGCCACTCCCTGGGAGGCCGCACCGCGATGACGTTTGCGGAAGGAAACGCCGAACGCCTCGCCGGGCTCGTGATCGTCGATACCGGCCCGGAACACGATCCACGCGGGAGCTCTCGCATTCGCAACGAAGTCGAGCAGCGCGGCGACGGGACGGTGGCATCGCTGAAGGAGTACGAGGGCATCCTCGCACATAACTACCCTGCTTCATCCCCCGAGGTGATCCGCCGGATGGCCGCTGCGGAGCTCCGCGAGCGAGATGACGGCCGCTGGGAGCGCAAGCTCGACCCGACCTTTTTTCCCGGCCGTGCGGACATGGACGAAGCCGCCATGGAGGCCCATGAGCGGGAAACATCGAAACGCCTGTGGGCGGTTCTGGAAAAAATCCCCTGCCCGACCCTCGTGATCCGTGGTGCCGCGTCGGACATCCTGGGACCCGACGTCGCCGACCGGATGGTGGAAGAAGCCCTTCCCAACGGAACACTCGCCGTCGTCGGTCAGGCCAGCCACTCCGTCATGACCGACAACCCGGAAGGCTTCAACGCCGCACTGGCCGCCTTCGCCCTCGGAAGCTGAAAATCAACGAGCGGGGACGGGGTTTACAATTGACTTGTTGCTCCGCAACAAGTCAATTGTAAACCCCGTCCCCGCTCGTTGATTTTCTCGAGACGAGGGTCAGCAGGGCGGGCAGGAAGATCAAGTTGCAGGCGAGAGTGATCGTGACACCCAGCGTGAGGAGTTGACCCAGGCTCGCGAGCCCGCGGTGATTCGCCAGGCTGAGCGAGCCGAAGCTCGCGATCGTGGTCAACGCGCTCCAGAAGACGGCGCGCGACGTGCTCGTGCCGAGGATGCCGTCCGTCGGCAAGCCGGCGCGGAAACGGTGGACCAGATGGATGCCGCTGTCGACGCCGATCCCGAGAAGGAGAGGAACGACGATGACGTTGGCGAAGTTGATGGGAAGCTGAACGAGCACGCAGACGGCACCCGTCAGGAGTGCCGCCAAGGCAAGCGGCGCCAGCGCAAGGAGCGCGTCGCGGGGGCTGCGCCACAACACCAGGAGCATCACGGTCACTGCGATGGCCGCTGTGGTCAGGGCCTGGCGAAGCGCCCGCTTGATCGCTTCTGCGGCCTCGACCATGAAGACCGAAGAACCGGTCGCGCCGGGCACGACGCCGCGAACCTGCCCCACGAATTCTGCGACCGCCGCATCCTCGTTGAGGTTCTTCTCCGGGTAGACCTCGACGACGGCGCGTCCGTCCGCCGAGATCATGCGTCGGTGCAACACGGGTGGAAGATCGGCGCGCTCGACCCCTTGGCTGCCCAAAGCCAGCTCGAGACGTAGGATCCGATCGAGGAGCGATTGCACGAGACTTTCGTGCAGAATCCCGACGGCACCTCCGTCCAGATCCGTCACGAAGCGATCGATCGCTGCGCCAAGCTCCGCGGCCACCCGTTGGCGTGTGCTCGCTTCGCCTCGTTCGAGAACGGCAAGCGCTTCGCGAAGCCCTCGAAGCGCTGCTTCATTCGCTGCAAGATCTGGCGGCGATTCGGGATCGAGCTCACTGAAGCCCAGAAAGAGTTCGATGTCGGCCAGGAGTCCGAGCTTCTCTTCCTGCTGGGAAGGCACGTAGCTCGAGAGCGTGCTGGTACGTTCCACACTCGGCAGTGCCTCCAGCTGCAAGGCGAGTGCATCCGCCGCCGCCAGGTCGGCAGCGAGCACTTCGATACTCCACGGGTGGATGTCGCCACCGTCGAGGAGCTCGAAGAACGTCTTGACCGAGGTCGCATTGGGATCGCGCACCCGCAGTGAGTTCGCATCGAAGTGCAGCCGCGGGACCAACGTCATCGCCCCCGCGGCGAGAAGGAAGGCCACCCCAACCACCACACGCGGAAAGCGCGTGGGCCAGGCCGGCAAGCGAAGCGATTGCAACCCGGTGCCAGGCAAGCGCGGACCACGACCCAGGCCAAGCCATGCCGGGAGTACGACGAAAGTGCAGACCAGGCTCAGGAGCATCCCCGTACCAGAAATGATGCCCAGCTCGGCCACACCCAGAAAATCCGTCGGCACGAAGGAGTAGAAGCCTACGGCGGTCGTGATTGCGCACAACACGATCGAGCTGCCGACCCCCGCCGCCGCCTCGGAAAGCGCCGATCGATGATCTTGATCGCCCTCGCGAAGCTCCCGGTAGCGCAGCGTCAGGTGGATTCCGAAATCGACACCCAGGCCGATGAACAGCACGGCGAAAGAAACGGAAATGATGTTCAGGTGCCCGATCGAAACGGCCGCGAAGCCCGCTGTCCACACCAGCCCCACCAACAGGCTGAGCAGCGTGGCCACGATCAGTCGATTCGAGCGTTGCGCCCGCCACAAGATCAATCCCACGAGCAGGAAGGATGCGGCCCCTGCGCCTGCTGCCTGGGCTTTCACCAATCCCATCTCTTCTGTCTTGAGTGCGAGATCACCCGTCATCCGGGCACGAACTGCCGCCTCTCCGTCCCAACCCCGCTCGGCCAGAATCTCCTGCAGACGACCGACACTGGCCCGGCCAGGCACGAAGTCCGAGTAGTCGGGCTTCGGATCCACGATGACGAACCGACGCACGGGGCCCTCGTCGTCGTCGCCAAGTACCAGCTCGCCGAACGCCCGCGGGCGGGCTTCGCGGCGTTCTGCATCGACGATGGCAGCCGTGATACCCGACAGCACGCGATCGAAATCGAACCCGCCTCGATCGAACACGCCCTCATCGATGGCGCGGGTCAACTGGCGAAACAAGCCTCGCAGGCTGGGATCCCGCCACAGATCGGCCAGGAATGGCTGGGCGGCGGCCAGATCATCCGCCATGGCTTCGAGATCCTCGAGCTCGAGATAGAGCAGCCCGTTGCGCTCGAAGAACGGGCCAGCACCAGGCGCGAAAGCCGAAGAGAATCGGTCCGGCTCGGCCTCGAGTTGCTCGACGAGCGAAGCAGCCGCGTCTCCGGCAGCCAGGGCCGTGGGCGCGTCGATCACCACCAGGAGATTGTCATCGCGCGCCGGGAGCGCCGCATCGAGTTGCGCGCGATCCTGACGGAACGAGAGATGGGCATCGAATAGGTCGTCGGTCTCCGAGTTCACGCCCAGGTGGCTCGCCGCAATGCCCCCGGCCAGAACCGTCAACAGCAGGACGAACGCGAGAGCTGCGCGAGCGTGATCGCCCACCCATGCGACCCAGCGCGCCAAGCCGCTTCCCAGAACACTCTCTTCCGAAATCGCCACGAGAAACGCCTAGCAGACTCGAGGTCGCCCGTCCGATGGGCAAGGGGGCGGGGCCAAGCGGGGCCAGACCGCTACCCTCCGCGCCCATGTGGCGCGCGCTCATTCTCGCTTTCACCTGCCTCGCTTCTACCTCGGCTCTTTCGGAAGAATCCATCGACCTCGCGACGACTCGCGCGCCGATCGAGGCGTTCTACGAGGTGCTGATGGAGTGCATGAAGAACGCCGAGAGCCTCGGGCTCGAAGGGCGGAAGAAGACTCTCGAGCCAGCCATCGAACAAACCTACGATCTACCCCTGATGTCGGCCAAGGTCCTCGGGCGCCACTGGCGCGGCTTGACGGATGAGGACAAGAACCGTTGGCTCGCAACCTTCCGGCGGATCACGATCGCCACCTACGCCGAGAGGTTCGACGGCTGGGACGGTGAGAAACTACTCGTCCTGGATGCGGAGCTCGGCGCGCGCGGAACCCGGGTGGTCCACACGCGGATCGAACCCTCAGACGGCGACCCGGTCGATGTCCACTACCGGATGAAAGAGCGCGAAGGGCGCTGGCGGGTCATGGATGTGTTCCTGAACGGCACGGTCAGCGAGCTCGCATTGCGACGCTCCGAGTACGGTGGCGTGATCAAGACCGACGGCCTCGACGCGTTGATCGAACGCCTGGAAGCGAAGATCGAAGCCGGCGAGGCCAGCAACGAATTCACTTCCGACGCAAGCTGACCTACCGGCCGACGGCGGCCTCGATCACGTCTTCCCCCTCACAAGATCGCCATGCCAGCCCGCACACCCGTTTCTCCACCCGGGCATCACGGTCGAGCAGATAGGCACCGCGCAACGCGGCATAGTAGTCGACAGAGGTTTCGCGCAAGGCCTCCAGACGGTCTTTCTGGATGTCGTAGGTTGCCATGCCGCTTCCGGTCGAAACCAACACCACCGATCCCAACCCGAGCAGCCAGATATCCGGTCGCATGACGAGATCGACCGCCTGCCCGAACGCGCCGCGGATCGTCGAAGGCCCCAGGATCGGAACCACGAAATAGGGACCACTCGGCGCATGGTAGGCAGCCAGGGTCTCGCCGAAATCCGTCTTGTGGCCGGCCAGGCCCAGGGATTTCGCAGGGTCGAAGAACCCGGCGACTCCGACGGTCGTGTTGATCAGGAAACGCGCACCCGTCTCACTCGCATCCAAGGGCGCGAATTGGAAGAGATCGTTCGCCAGGATCGCTGGCTCGCCCAGGTTCGAGAAGAAACGCACGACACTGCGTCGGACCGGCCCCGGCATCACGAAGCGATAAGCCCGATGCAGCGGGTCCACGATCCAGACGAGAATCCCCTCGTTCATGCCATGGGTGTTGCGGTTCATGCATTCCAGAGGATCGCGATCGGCGGGATCCGGCTGTAGCCAATCGTCTTCCAGCAACAGCTCGTCGAGCTCGTCCCAATCAGGCACGCTCGCGGGGGCACGAGATTCGTCGGCGAAACTCCCGGTCGCGAAGAAAACGAGTGTTGCGATGAGCAACACGCACCTCATGCGTCCGCATCCTCCAGGGCTTCGCGCCCGGCGAGGTCATTCACGAACTGGCGTGCGGTGCGGCCGGAACGAGAGGAGCGATCGAGCGCCCAACGAAGCGCATCGTTGCGCAATTGTTCAGGATCGACGCGGATTCCGGCCGCCATCGCGTGATGCTCGACGATGCGAAGGTAGGTCTTCTGATCGAAGCCGAAGAAGCCCAGCATCAAGCCAAAGCGATCAGAGAGTGCGAGCTTCTCATCGATGGTTTCGCCCAGGTGGAGATCGCCATCCTCGTCGAGACGTACTTCTTGATTCTCGGAGCGACGCTCGGGAAGGAGATGCCGCCGATTGCTGGTTGCAACCAGACAGACGTTCCGCGGCGGCGCATCGAGGCTTCCTTCCAAGGCCGCCTTCAGCTCGCGGTAGCCAGCGTCTCCTTCAGCGAAGGAGAGATCGTCGCAGAAGACCAGAAAGAACTGGGGCCGACCCCGCAGAAGGGTGAGGACATCGGGAAGATGGGCAAGGTCGGCCTTGCGCACCTCCACGACCCGCAGGCCCTCGGAACCGAAACGGGTCAACAAACCCCTGACAGCAGACGACTTCCCGGTTCCCCGCTCGCCGTAGAGCAGCACGTGATTGAAAGGATGGCCCGCCAGGAATTGCTTCGTGTTGCGCACCAGCCGCGCAACGGCACGCTCCACACCGAGAAGACCCTCGAGTGCAAAGGCCTCCGGGTCGGGAACGGGAATCAGCTGGCCACGGCCACGCACGCGCTCGAAGCGGAAGGCGCGGCCTGCGGCCACCGCCTCCGGATCCGCCGACACCCCGAGCTCCCCCCGCAACCATCGCTCGGCCAGCTCGAGCACCTGCTCCAAACGAGCGCGCAGACCTCCCGAACGGGAGGTGGACGAATTGGAGGCAGGAGGGCTCACGGGCCCGGAGTGTAGACTGCCACGATGCTCCAGCCTACCCGGCCCCGATGAGTGCGAATCCTCTCCCTCCGGAAGCGGGATTGTGCACCACCTGCCGTCACCTGCGGCTGACAGCCAACTCTCGAGGTAGCCGCTTCGCACGCTGCGGCCGGGCGGACGACGACCCTGCACGTTGGCCCCGGTATCCGCAGCTACCCGTCCAGACCTGCGAAGGATTCGAGGAGTCGGAGCGCTAGCCTTTGAGGGAGTTTCATTGCAAGGAGATCCCAATGCAGCGGTGGTTCATCCTCTCTGCGATCGGCCGTGATCGCCCCGGCCTGGTAGCCGAGTTGGCGCGGCTCGTCCTCGACAGCGACGCGAACGTCGAGGATTCCCGGATGACGATTCTCGGTACCGACTTCGCCGTGATCCTGCTGTGCTCCGCGACCCGCGCCGACGCCGGCGACCGATTGGCCGTAGGCGCCAAACAGCTCGAGCGTGATCATGGACTCACCATCCTTCTCCGCCACCTCGAAACCGGGAATCGACCCGCTGTTCCCTCGCCGGACACCCAGCTGTTCCGTGTCGTTGCCGCCGGAGAAGACAAGGCGGGAATCGTGGCTGGAATCTGCGGCACCCTCGCCGACCACGGCGTCAACATCGCCGATCTCTCGACGGCCAGTCAGCCGGGCCCCGGAGGCTCCCCGCACTATCAGATGACGATCCTCTGCGAAGTCCCGGATTCTCTTGGCGAAGAAGGCCTGCGCACCGCCCTCGAATCCGAAGGCGATCGCCTCGTCGTCGACGTGGAACTCACCCGCGAAACGCGGAGCTGACGACCCACCCAAGCAGAGAACACACCGCTCCTCCATCCATCGGAGGGTGACGCCGCTTCGCTTCTCGTTGCGAATCGCGGGGCGGGGGGCGGCCATCGCGGAATGGCTCGGCTGGGGCTTCGGTGGCCGCGTAACACTTGGACGCGGGTTCGCTTGCGCGGCTTCGCCGCTAGCGAACTTGCGCACGCTCATCGGATGAGATGCCTGCGCTCTATTTCCGCGCTGACCGCCCCGCGATCAGCTGTGCAGGCAATTGGAACCGCTTCGCCGGGGCTGGGCGCAGGCCGGGCGGAAATAAAGCGCAGGCATAGGTGCCCTCTAGCGTGCGCGTAGGTTGCCCGCGGCGAAGCCGCAAAGGGCAACACCCTGTCCACCTCCCTACGCGGCCACCCGACCCCCAGCCGAGCCATTCCGCCCGGCCTGTGCCCAGCCCCGGCGACTCGACTCCACGCGATAGGAGCGAAGCGGCGTGCGAAATCCGTCAGCGGCTTCCCGAGGTTCCGCAACTAGCGACAGCGATCAAGCTCAGGGTGTCCGTTCGATCATCGGGAGTTCGCCCCATCGGTCGCGCAAGGGGTGGCCCACCACCTCGAAGAATATCTCGATGAACCGGTACGTCAGGCCCCAGACGATATGGCGTTCCGGATCCCCGACGACGATTCCCGGAAACTGCAGGCTGCCAGTTTCGCGGAATGCTTTCTCGATGTGACGCTCCGGCTCACGGAGTTCGCGAACGGGGAACCAGAAGGTCTCCGCCACCTCGTAATTCGGCTCCAGTTCGCCCGGCGAGGGGTGATGGAAGACGAAGCCCGAAATGACGAGAGCATCCACGCGCCCGGCGTGGCGGCCCTGGAGATCGTCGAGCCGACCGATCAATTCGGCGCCTTCGAGAGACACGCCCACTTCCTCGAACGTCTCGCGCTCCGCGGCGATCTGGATGCTCGCGTCCACAGCCTCTACGCGGCCCCCGGGAAACGCCATGTGGCCGGACCAGGGGTCGCCGTCTTTGGTCGCGCGCTCGATGAGCAACACCTCGGGCTGCCCGGCATGCTCGCGCAGCACGACGGCCACGGCAGCGCGACGGCCCGTAGGCCGCTCGATCAGCTCGGGCTCGTGGCCGGAAAAGGCCGCGCGGATCTGTTCCAGACCAGGCATCCCGCGAGGATAGCTACAGTGCTTCCCGGCAGCTGCGGATCAGTAGGATCAGCCGCTCTTCGCGACCCTCCTTGCCGAGCCGCCACTGCCCCAACACCAGCGACCCGCCGCCTGCCGGGAGCGCGACACCCGTCGGGGCGCCCCAGTCTGCGACCGGGCCGAGATCCAAGCGCACGAGCGCCTCGCCCGGCGTGCCGATGCGCAGCTGGCTTCGGCCGGCAGCTCGGGCCCGAGCGCCGCCCATCCGCGCCAGGACGAAGCCCAGGCCTGCCGGACCGGCGTGGTTCCCCTCCTCGCTGGCGAGGACCATCGAACGGCCGTCCCGGGAGAACGATACGGCCGCGGCGCCGGCCAGCGGGCCAAGCGCTTCTTCCTGTCCGGTGGCTGGATCGATCCACCAGCCCTCGAACGCATCGGGGCCGGCTCCGCGGGCGTAGACCAGCGAGCGTGCATCCAGCGACCACGCGAGAGGCGCGACCCAATCCAGACCGCCCGCCACGAGAGGGCGGTGGGAGCCAAGGGACAAACCTCCGTGGCCAACGACGAGCGCCGCCGTAAGAATTGAAAAGGCTCCGTTTTTCGCCGTCGACCAGACCATGCCGCGACCGCCGGCCTCGTAGATCGGGAAGGCTCCAGGCGCATCCCCTGGGATGATCCGCCGCGATGGTCGCCTCCCGCGCGTACGCTCCCGGGTTTCGGCCGAGAACAAACCAAGGGCGCCATCCCGGTCCGACTCGAACAGGACGCCTTCACCGATCGGGTTCGGCACCGGTCGGACATTGTTGCCAGCCTCACCGCAGGTCCAGCAACGCACCTCGCGGCTGTCCGGATCGATGAAATGGAGCTGACGGCGGCCCCCGGAACCTGGCGCGTCGAACCAGAGCCGATCCTGGGGCGCGCCGAAGCGCGGATGCGCCCCGGGGCTCGCCAGCACCTGGCCCTGCTGTAGCACGGCCTCACAATGGAGAATCGGATCGAGCGCGACCCCGGCGTCGAGGTCATAGGCCAGGGTGCGGTAGACCGGGGGGATCGTGACCTCGGCCCCGAGCGCCCACGCGTGGAACGCGGCCAGCCCGAACGCCAGGACGATCCCGCCAAGGGCGTGGCCAACCCACCAGAAGAGCGGCCGCCCGCGGCGGAGCAGCCAGCCGCCGAGCACAGCCGACCCGCCGAACCACACCAGCGCAACGAGCACCCAGAATAACGTGCTGCTGCCGAGGCCAAGCCGCTCGGCGGCGAGCAGCGACGGCAGCACGGCAAGCCCGCTGGCGCCGCGCATCATGCGGCGAAGTGAATTCTGCGAGGACCCTACTGCCACGGCGAACACCAGAAGGATAGCACTCGCACCCGGTTTTATTGAGGCTTCCCCCACAGCCAAGCCGGGCTACGATCCGGCGCGATGGGAACCCTCGAGCTCCCCCCGCCGCAGGCCCGCCGCATCTTGGAGCTGGCGCGAAAGGATCGCCAGGCCGCCCGTGTGGCCATGGCCGAACACAGCCTGGATGCCCAGGTGGCGTTGATCTGTGAAACGCCCGTCAGCCGACGCAGCCAGTTGTTGGGCCTGGCAGCCGATCCGGCCCGCATCATTCCCCGCTTGCCGCCGGCGGAGCTCTGCTTCACCGCCCATGCGGTGGGCCTGGCGGACGCTGGCTGGCTGCTCGAGCATGCCACCGCCGAACAGCTCACTGCCTGCATCGACCTCGACGCCTGGACAGCTGGGCTCCCGGATCGTGAGCGGCTCGGGCAATGGCTCGAGGCATTCGCCGATGGCGGGGACGCGACGCTGCAGAAGGCTTCCGAGGCGGTGGACGCCGAGGCCTGGACACTGCTCCTCATGGATCAGGCCTACGTGATCCTGAAGCCTTCGGGCGACGACGATTGGGAGCCTCCTGTGGGAGGCCAGACCATCGACGGCCAGTTCTACCTGGTCTCTCGTCGCGGCAGCGATGATCTCGTCGAGCTGCTCGAGTTCCTGCGGGTGCTCTTCCAGGAAAGCTACTGGCTCTACTTCAGGCTGCTGCAGGCAGTGATCTGGGAACTCCCGACGGAGACCGAAGAATGGGCGCGGCGTTGGCGCGGCGGGCGGCTCGAGGATCTCGGGTTCCCGCCCCTCGATGAGGCCAAGGGAATCTACGCCTTTCTGAGCGAAACGAATGCCGATCTGATTTCGGACGAAGCGCGCAGTTTCGAGGTCGAAGATTGGCCGATGCCCGTATGGATGCCGAGCTTCCCGATCACCGCGGAGATGGATTACAGCCTGTTCCGCGCCTTCGCAGGCCTGCCTGATGAAGAACGCCGAACACGGCTGCTCGAGTTCCTTTCCCTGGCCAACCGTGTGGCCGTGGCGGATGACCTCCCCCTCGGCGACGCAGAGACATTGCCCGCATCGCTTGCGAAGGCGGCGCGCTTCGCCAGCCTCGGGCTCGATTTCCTTTGCGCCGAGCACGACCTGGCAGCGCCGGATGCCCTGCGCCGCGCGACCCAGGAGCGCTTGTTTCGCGTCGGCTTCAATCTCGAACGCTCCGCGGGTCGAGCCGAGCCACCTCTTCATCTCGAGGACGAGCCCGAGACCGACGAAGGCGAAAGGGAAACCGAGGCCTAGAAACGAGAGAGCCCGCGGGGCAAGACCCCGCGGGCTCCTTTTCGTTCGACCGGACGTCTAGATATCGACGGCCTTCAGGGTCTTGCGCTTGTTGCCGATCGCGCGGGCTTCGGCGTCCTTGATCAGGTCGCGAACCTTCGCGTCGAGGGCGCCGTAGAACTCGCCTCCGACATTGCACTTCTTCACGGCGGCCTTGGTGCGGGCCTTGGAAATGATCAGTTCGGCCGGCTTGCGAGCCGCCTTCTTCCTTCGTGCTGCCATCTGAATGAACCTCCCATGCCGAGCAAGCAAGAATCGCCGCTCGGTCGTGTTCCCCCCCCGTGACGTACTGCACGCCCCGGTTCGAGGCTGGGGATGGTAAGCGTTCCGCCGACGGAGTCAAAGGAAAAACTGCCCAAATCGGGCTCTGGGGGCTGTTTTCGAGGGTCTTTCCGCCAGCGCCGACTGCGATACGTTGCGCGGCCATGTCGAACGCCGGAAATCGAGCCGAGACCGAAGCCGAACTGCGAGAAGAACGCTTCACCACCGACGGTTTGGCGGGCCTTCAGCTGCATGCCATTCACCGAGGAGAACCCGGTGCGCCTTGCCTCGTACTGCTTCACGGTGCGGGCGCGAACGCCCACTGGTGGGACCATCTCGCGCCAACACTGGCCCGGAACTTCCATGTCGTCGCACTCGATTTCCGCGGGCACGGAGACTCGGATTTTCCCTCGGAGCACACCCCAGGTGCCTTTTCGGACGATCTCGAGGCCCTGTTGGAGCATCTGGATGCGCCGGGAGCCATCCTGATGGGCCACTCGATGGGCGCCCATGTGGCGCTTTGGCACGCGGCGCAGCCGAGGGAGACCCCGGCCCTGGTACTCATCGATCTGACCCGAGGTGCCTCCCCGAGCCGTCAACGCGCCACCCGCCTGGCGCTGACGCTGCGTCGAACCTACAGCTCACGCGAGCAGGCGATCGACAAGTTCCGTTTCCTTCCTGGCGCGGCCCACGCAGCGCCGGAACTCCGGCGGGCCATCGCAGCTCACTCGGTTTGTGTCGAACCCGATGGCCGGTTCGGCTTCAAATTCGATCCCCGTTGGTTCGGCGTACCTGGGCGCCGCCCGCCGGATCTTTCGGCCGTGGGGTGCCGAACCCTGTTGTTGCGAGGGGCGGATAGCAACCTGCTCACCTCGGAGGGCGCGGCCGACATCGCCGGAAAGATCCCGGGCTGCGAACTCGTCGAAATCGCTGACGCTGGGCATCACGTCCACATCGATCAGCCGGCGGCAGTGCTCGCGGCGACAACGCGTTTCCTGGGTGCGAGTTAGGAGAGCCAGCGTATTCACGGGATTGCCTCCGACCGGCGCTAGGAATCAAGGGCCATGCGCGCGACGAGGTCCGGCAGGATCGTCTCCAACGGGTCCGAGAATCGCCAGGTGGCCGACGCGTCGAAGGGCGTTTCCGAAGCGGTCAGAATGGCCACCTTTGCACCGGCGTCCAAGGCTCGCGGCAGCATCTCGTTGATCGGGCTTACCACCAGAGAGGTTCCGATCGCGACGAAGAGGTCGCAATCGCGAGCGGCCGCGAAGGCGCGCTCCAGGTCTGCCGAAACCAGGCCCTGACCGAACGAGATCGTCGCCGGCTTCCAGGGCTCGCCACATCGACATTTGGGGACGGCTTCGCCTGCCTCCCACGCCTGCTGGGAAGCCTCTCGCGGCTCGCGGCTCCCGCACGCCAGGCACATCACTTCAGCATCCGTACCGTGGATGTGGATCAGACGACCCGCCGGGAAACCGCTGCGTGCGTGTAGACCGTCGACGTTCTGCGTCACCAGCAGGTTCAACCGATCATGTGCCGCCAACCGTACGAGTGCACGATGAGCCGGGTTGGGCTCGGCCGCCTGGATCACCTGCCAGGTCTCTCCCTTGTAGCGCCAATAGGCCTCGCGGCTGGCACGAGACGCCATGAAGTCCTGAATCGGCACGGGTTGATAGCTGGACCAGCGGCCACCGGGCGAGCGGAAATCCGGGATACCAGAGGCGGTCGAGATGCCAGCACCCGTCAACACCACGACACGCGTGCCGCGGCGCCATTCATCGGCCAACGGTTGGCGGGCATCGTGCATGACGGCCAGTGTACCCTCGTGGCCGTACAAACCTTGCACCACGGAGCGAAACTGTGAGCTTGCGGACCCTCGATCTGCGGAGCGATACCGTCACCCTGCCGACGCCGGGCATGCGCGAAGCCATGGCGCAGGCTGAGCTCGGCGACGACGTGTACGGCGAGGACCCGACGGTGCGGAGCCTCGAAGAACGGATCGCGGAAGTGCTCGGCAAGGAGAGGGCGATGTTCTTTCCCTCGGGCACGATGGCAAACCAGGCTTGCCTGCGGCTCCTGACCCGCGCGGGCGATGTCGTTCTCGGCTCGAAGGATTGCCATATCCAGCGCTTCGAGGCGGGTGCGGCGGCAGGCCTGTCAGGGCTTCACATCGAACGTCTCGGCGACGAGGGCCGATTCGACGCGGCGCAGCTGCGTGCCGCATTGCCTCCGGACGATCCGCATTTCGCCCCGGCGAGCGTCGTCGCGATCGAAAATACCCACAACGCTGCGGGCGGGCGTGTGTTCCCGAAGGACATGTTGGATGCGATCGTCGTGCTCGCCCGGGAGCGTGGCCTGTCCCTTCACCTCGACGGCGCCCGCCTGTTCAATGCGGCGGTCGCCAGCGGACGGCCGCCAGCCGAACTGGCGGCACCCTTCGACACGGTCTCGGTCTGTCTTTCCAAGGGCCTGGGGGCTCCCGTCGGATCGGTAGTGGCGACGAATGCGAGCCGGATGGGAGCCCTGCTGCGGATCCGGAAGATGCTGGGCGGCGGCATGCGCCAGGCCGGCATGCTCGCTGCCGCGGGTCTCTACGCCCTGGAGCACCATGTCGAGCGTCTGGCCAAAGATCACACGAACGCCTCCCGGCTGGCCGAGGGGCTCGCCGAACTGGGCTGCGAGGTGACCGCTCCCGAAACGAACATCGTGATGTTCCGCGTGCCGGATCTCGAAGGGTTCCTAACCGGCGCGGCCAACTGCGGTGTGAGGGTCGGACGCTTCGACGCAACGCGTCTTCGGGCCGTGACTCACCTCGATATCTCAGCCGAAGACATAGGAGAAGCCCTCACTCGCATGAAAGGGCTTTTCCGAACTTGATCCCGGCCCGCTCCCGGTTACGCTTTACGGTGACACGTGGCCAACCCCCCTCCTCTGGAGGCCTCGCGTCGTATGGACCGCTGAAGGACACGGGCTGTTTGCCCTAGAAGAGGCTCGAAACAGGGTTGGTCGAAAACGCGTGATCAAACTGGTGATGGGTGCTGAGATCCAGGCTGAACGGTCCGCGGTATGGGCGGCCCTTTCGGACCCCCGACAAGTTGCCCACTGGCGTCCGGGCGTGGTGGCGGCCCGCTCGCCCGACGCTTCCTATCCAACCGCAGGGCGCCGCTTCCGTTGGCTGTGTCGCCTGCATGAGCTTCCCGTAGAGCTGATCGAAACACCGATCCACGTGGAACCGCCGTCGCGCCTCGAATCGGATGTCGCTCTCGGGCTCTTCCATTTCTCCCAGACCTTCACGCTCGCTCGTTCCAGCGAGAATCGGCCGGGAACGCGACTGGTCATGCACGTTGCGACCGACAATCAGATGCCCCTGGTGGGCGGATGCCTGGATCGCTTCGCCGTTCGACGCTTCGCGACGGATCTCGCCTCCACGTATCTCCAGGCGGTGCGCGACTGGTGCGAACGGGGCGAGGCGACTCCACGACCGCTGCCGACCTTGATGCGAAGCGTGGCCTCGAGCGCTCAACTCTGAAGAGAGGCCTACCAGACACCCCGCTCGACCCAAGAGCTATGGTGCTCGGCCATGTTTCGTCGATGGCTCGCTGCGATCGTTCTGCTTGCTCCGCTCGCCTGCGCCTCCCCTGGCGCCCGCTCGGATTCGCTCGATTCGGGAACGCTCGCCGCGGACGTCGCCTGGCTTGCGGCGCCTGAACGTGAGGGCCGCGGGCTCGGAACCGAGGGGCTGGCTTCCGCCGCAACCTGGTTGGCCGAGAAATTCGCAGAAGCCGGGCTGGCTCCCGGTGCCGCTGACGGCAGCTTCCTCCAATCCTTCGAAACGGTCGTGGCGATTCGTGCCGCCGGCGCACGGCTGCAAGCCGGCAGATGGAAACTCGAAGCCGGAGACTCGCTGGCGCCGCTGATGATCAGCGAGTCGGGCGTGTTCGAAGGGACTGTCGCGTTCGTCGGCTACGGCATCGCAGCAGAGGATCAAGGGCACGACGACTACGCCGGCCTCGATGTCGAGGGGCGGATCGTGGTCGTGCTCGAAGGCCGACCTGGCGAAGGTGCTCTGGGTGGGACCGAGGAGGGGCCCTTCCTGCGACGCCGCTCGAAGATCATTGCCGCGCGAAGCCGGGGCGCAATCGGCGTGTTGTTCGTGCCCGAAACGGAATCGAGCAGACTTCGTGGCGCTGCCCGCGCCGGGGATCCGAGCGTCCGGCCTGCCGGTGTGTTCGCCTTGCGCCTCGCTCGTCCCGCGGCAGAGCAGCTGCTTCGGGAAGCCCGGCAGGACCTCGCAAAGCTGAGCGAATCGGCCGGAGCCGGCGGGAACGTCTCCAGGATTCTCGAAATCGAAATGCAAGGTGAAGTGTCGATCGAACGCACGCGGGATGACGTATCGAATGTCATTGGCGTTCTGGCGGGGAAAGATCCCGCGGTGGCAGACGAAGCCGTGGTGATCGGTGCGCACTACGACCACCTGGGGCTCGGTGGTTTCGGCTCCCTCGCTCCCTCGAAACGCGGCCAGGTCCATCCCGGCGCCGACGACAACGCTTCGGGAAGTGCCGCCCTTCTAGCTGTAGCGCGAGAACTGGCGGGCGGCCCTGCGCCCCGACGAACCATCCTCTTCGTCGCCTTTACCGCCGAAGAGATCGGGCTCCTTGGCTCTGCGCACTTCGTCGAGAGCCGGACTTCGGCACTGCCCGCACCGGTAGCGATGCTCAACATGGACATGGTCGGAATGCTGCGCGATGACCGGGTGATCCTGTTTGGCAGCGAGAGCGCTGACGAATGGAAGGCGTTGCTGGTCAAGGAAGCCGGCGCCTTGGGGCTGAAGCTCGCCTACGAAGGCCACGGTACGGGGCCATCGGACCAGACCAGCTTCTATGTGAAGAGTGTTCCGGTCCTGCATTTCTTCACGGGTGTCCACTCCACCTATCATACGCCCGACGACGTCATCGAAGACATCGACATGTCAGGGCTCGCTCGGGTGAGCGCGTTGGTCGCCCAAGTGGCGCGCGCCGCGGCGGACGGCCCACGCATGACGTTCCAGGGTCAACCCGCCACGGCACATTCCGCCCGCGGTGCAGGGCGAGGATACGGTCCGGATCTCGGTACGATTCCAGCCTTTGGTGGCGAGCCCGTCGTTGGAGTTCGCCTGGCTGGAGTAAGGCCTGGGAGCCCTGCGGAGCGCGCGGGCCTTAGGGGAGGCGACGTGATGGTCTCCTTCGCCGGCGTGGCCATTCGCGACCTGGCCGAGTTCGCGGCCCTCCTCTACGCCGAGGCGGCAGGCCATCAGATCGAACTCGTGGTCGAGCGCGGAGGCGAGCGCATCACGATCCATGCAACCCTCGGTGCCCGGAGGTGACCATCACGATCCATGCAACCCTCGGTGCCCGGAGGTGACCATCACGATCCATGCAACCCTCGGTGCCCGGAAGTGAGCCTCACCATCCTCGGTGCCGGCTCGGTCGGGCTCACCCTGGCCGCGCGGCTGGCCCGGGGTGGCGTGCGTGTCCTGGTACTCACGCGCC
>JAFDCZ010000244.1 GCA_019312665.1 Deltaproteobacteria bacterium
ACAAGAAGCCGTATCGCTACGACCTCTACAAGATTCCGTTCAGCGACGGCAAGGGCGGAGTGGCTGAGCCTCTCGCCGGCGCCTCGAACAACGGCATGAGCAATTTCTTTGCCCAGTACTCGCCCGACGGAAAGTGGATCGTCTTCTGCAAGGCCAGGAGCTACATGCTGTTGCAACCCGACAGCGAGCTCCACATCATACCGGCCGCAGGCGGCACGGCACGCCGTCTACGGTCCAACACCTCGCTGATGAACTCGTGGCATAGCTGGTCGTCGAACAGCCGATGGCTGGTGTTTTCGTCGAAGGTGAATACTCCCTACACCCAGCTGTTCCTGACGCATATCGATGCGAACGGGATCGACACGCCACCGATATTGCTCGAGAATTTTACCAGCAGTGATCGCGCCGCGAACATCCCCGTGTTCGTCGATCTGGGCGCTGATGAGATCGTGCAGATCGGCGAGGACTTCCTGGATGCATACTCGTTTCTGCGGGCAGGCATGGCCAACGAGAGGACAGGCGACTACCCGGGGGCCGAGCGGTCCTTTCGAAGGGGCTTGGAACTCGAGCCTGAGAACGTGGATCTGCACAACGCATTGGGGTGGACACTTTTTCAGCAGGGTAAGAGCGCGGGAGCGATTGCGGAGTATGAAAGCGCCTTGGGCGTCGATCCCGAGAACGTGAAGGCGAACAACAATATCGCGCTAGCCCTTACCGAGTTGGGGCAACTCGACAAGGCTGCCATGCATTTCGAGAGGTCGCTCGCGGTCGAGCCGGCAGCAGAAATCTACAGCGACCTGGGGTTCGTTCTCGACCGACAGGGCAAAGGCGAAGAGGCGGTCGAGAACTACCACAAGGCGCTTGCTTTGGATCCGCAGTGCGCTTCGGCGCATTTCAATCTGGCGGTGTCCTTGCTGAGGCGAGACGAACTCGATGAGGCTGCGGTTCAATACCGAGCGGCCCTGCGCGTGAAACCGACCGCAGAGACCCACAACGGCTTGGGATTTGTTCTCTCGAAGCAGGGCAGAGTGGACGAGGCCATCGCCGAGTTCCGCGAAGCGATCCGTGCGAATGCGAAGTACACCGCTGCCTACAACAACCTGGCAGGCAACCTGATCAAACAGGGGAAGCTGGACGAAGCCGCGTCGCATTACCAGACGTCGCTCAGCCATAAGCCGAGTGCCACGCTCCATAACCAGCTGGGTGTGGTTCTCGTGCGACTCGGCCGAGCCCACGAAGCCGAACAGCAGTTCCGCAAGGCGGTCGCGATGAATCCCGGGTATGCAGAGGCGCGCATGAATCTCGAGGCCCTTGGCGAGAGCCGCGGGAACTAGCGCGATCGGCGGATCGCGCGTGGGCACCGAAGATGAAGGTCCTCGGGTGCTGGCGCGGGGTGCCGCTTTGGTGGAATGTCCTGCACGTGGATAGGGCTAGCGCAGGAGAAGATCGGCCGGGTAGCACGATTCCTGGCTTGCCGGGCCGGGGAATGGCCCTGGGGTTGCTTTGGGGCTTCTACGCCGCTGCACCAACAGCAGCTCCCCTCCTGGAACTCCTGATCGTGCTCAGTCTCGCAAGTAGCGGCGGGGCGCTCCTGGCGGGTTCTGGCCATCCCGGATTCCGGTCGAAATCTCGGCGGTGCCAAAGATGTCGCGGTGGCTCGAAGTAGCGACGCCATAGGTCTGTCTATTGGCCTCGCTGCGCTGACCGCCGTGGGAATTGCCACGCTCAGGCTGATGTTGCCCGCTTGGAGCGGCACCGGGCATGCACTCCTCGCGTTGGTCGGAGCGGTCGCCACGTGCTGGGTCTTGCTCTGGCTCGCCCGTCGTTCTGTGGCAGTCGGGATCAGCGCGGCCGGTTTGATCCTCGCCCTCGTGCTCGCTCTCGGTGCGAGAAGCCTTCGTGGCCAGATCGTCGAGCGCGTCACCCAGATCGATCGGTCCGCCGGGATCGACTTGGCCAGCGCGGTCGATCCTGCGGCCACGGGCCAGCCCGGGCGCAGCACCAACCTCGTGCTGATCGTCCTGGACACCGTGCGTGCAGATCACCTCTCCACCTACGGTTACCCGCGGCCGACGTCGCCGTTCTTCAGCCAACTCGCTGAACAGGGCGTTCTCTACGAGCGCGCGATCTCGCCAGCGCCTTGGACATTGCCAGCGCATGCCTCGCTCTTCACCGGCCTGCCGCCCTCTCAGCACGGAGCCACTTCGGAGCACAAGCGCCTCGACGACGACGCCGTCACCCTGGGCGAGCTCCTCCATGATGCGGGTTACGAGACACTTGGATTGACCTCCAACTCGTCTGCGTCGTCCGCACATAACCTGCACCAGGGCTTCGAACGCTTCTACGAGGTCTTTCGCCCGGATCCGAGTGTCGGGGCCCGGGCGATCCGAAGGGGGCTCCCCGGACCTTTGGCGCGCACGCTGGCGCGGAGCTTGCCCGCTCGCCCCGCAGACAAGGGCGCCAGCGAGGTGAACCGCCTGGTTTCGCATTGGCTCGATGAGCGCAGTGAGCGCGGAGAGACGCGCCCCTTCTTCCTGTTCGCGAACCTGCTCGAGGCCCACCTTCCTTATGATCCTCCCGAAGCCTTTCGGGAGCGTTTCGGCCGCGGGCCGCCACCGGCATCCCTGAAGGGCCTGCTTGGGAGGCATTGGTTCCGAGCCTTGTTCGGCCGCATCGGCCGGGGTGATGTCTTCACGGCAGATGAGCAGCGAGCCCTCGCGGATCGCTACGATGCGGCGATCGCCTACCAGGATGAGCAGCTCGCTGAGCTCATCGCACTCCTCGACGCCCGCTTTGACGCCGAAGACCTCGCCATCGTCGTGA
This sequence comes from Deltaproteobacteria bacterium, assembly GCA_019312665.1. Taxonomy (GTDB): domain Bacteria; phylum Myxococcota_A; class UBA9160; order UBA9160; family UBA6930. The sequence continues at coordinate 2,824 of JAFDCZ010000244.1, forward strand.
CTTCTGACCACGGAGAGAACCTGGGCGAGCATGGCCTTGCAGACCACGTGTTCTCGGTGCATCAGACGCTTCTCCACGTCCCGTTGCTAGTCCGGTATCCTCTGCAGTTCCCGGCCGGGGTACGTATCGAGAGCCTCGTCAGCACGGCGAGTATCTACGCCACACTGCTCGAACTGGCGGGCCTGCCGACGACCGAAGGAGAGAGAGGTCGGCCAGCCGAGCCACTCCCGCGAGTGGCTGGAGCCGAGGCAGTTCCATTCGTCGTCTCGGAGGAGCACCTACGCATGCAGGAGTTGGCGACCCTCGTCGCCGAGGCCCCTGGCGCCCACGCTGGCCCGTGGCTGACGCGCTTTCTCGCGGTTCAGGACCAGCACCGCAAGGTGGTTCAGGTCGGGGACCGGGAGCCGGTGGTCTTCGATCTCGACCTGGACCCAGGGGAGCTGAAGCCGCTTCCCCTGGAGTCGCGGGAGGACGCACGCTCCCTTGCCGCTGTGCTCGAGAAGCGACGTCTCGAAGCCCACGCGACCCGCGAAGGCGCCGTCGGCAACCTGGACGACGCCACCCGCGAGTCGCTGGAAGCACTCGGCTATCTCGACGACAGCCCGCCAGGAGGCTGAAACCAGCTCCCCAGATGCAATCAGTCGACCCAGGCTTTGAGCGCACGACGTAGCTCGGGCGTGCCCTGGAGTTCGAGAAAGTGCTGGGCAGGCGCTGGCGGCGAACAGGTGAGCCTTCAACGAGCAACCGACGCGGGGACCTCGTCCAGTCCATAGTACGTATGGGAGAGACCTTCCGCCGAGAACTGGACGATCCGGAAGCCCGAGGGGTCGTCGCCGAGAGGCCTTCCGACCGCGCTGGTCGTGATCATCTCCAACTCCCCGTCGCGGCCTTCGGCGTTCCGATGGTAGTGGCCGGCAAACACCGCGCGAACCCCGTGAGCCTTGAAAAGGTCGAGGTAGATCCGACGGGGCCCGATCGGAATGTTGAAGTAGCCGTCGCTTTCGTCTGGCTCTTCGAGAAAGTAGGGGTGGTGCTGAAAGATCAGGATGTGTTTCGCACCGGACGCCTGCGCCCGGGGCAACTCGGCTTTGAGCCAAGCCATCTGCGCGTCCATGTCTCCCTGCACCGCATCCGGTTCATCGAGAATCGTGCTGTTCAGGACGATCCCGTAGACGTCGTCGTGCTGGAAGGCGTACCAGTCCTTCCCGAAATCCTCCCGGTACCGGGCCAACGTTTGCGGTGTGGGCTCGTTCTCGATGTCATGGTTCCCTGCAATCAGATGGAGCGGGATCGAGGGATCGAGTTGCGCGGCAATGCGCTTGAATTCAGCGATCTGCCCTGAGTGCCCTGGCGTATTCACGAGATCTCCACAGAACACGACGAAGGCGGGCTTCAGGCGATTTGCGTGATCGATGGCTCGCTCGAAACGCACGGTCTCTTCTTCGAACGAGTCTTCGTTCCAAGGCCAGCCGAGCATGCTGAACAACAGCGGCTTCGCAAACATCCCGAACTGGGTGTCGGCCATCTGCAGGAAGAATCCCTCGGTCCGAGCCCGAGTTGCGGGGCCGAACACGGCCAGAACGATGCCGATCACGAGCCAGCGTTTCATCATCGGCCCATGGTACGGGAGGCGCCCCATCCCGACACCGCCGCCGATCAGCGGCTCAGCGCTGACGGGCCAACCAGTGATTGAGCCTCTGATGGAAGACGGGGAAGAGGCGACTCGTTCCGCTGATCGCATGAGCATCGACGCCCACCAGGATGCGTGCCTTGCGCTTTCGAATACCGGCGACGATCTGTTGTGCGGCTTGCTCGGACGTCAGCCGGCTGAAGCGCTCGAAATCGATATTGAAGGCCGCGGCGCCCGCGGTATCGAGCCGGTTCTCTCCAACACGCCCGCCCGCCACGATCCCTGTGCGGACGCCACCCGGGTGCACGCAGCTGATCGCGATCCCCGTGCCGAGCAGCTCCTGGCGGAGGCTCTCGCTAAAGCCTCGAATGGCGAACTTGGAGGCGCTGTAGGCGCTTTGGAGCGGTGCCCCGATTAGTCCGAACACACTGGAGATGTTGACGACATGGCCGTGCCCTTGACGCAGCAGGGTCGGAAGCAGGGCTTTGGTGCAATGCAAGGTGCCGCCGAAATTGACTCGCATGATGCGGTCGTAATCGTCGAGTGTCGTGCTCGCAACTGTGTCGTAGGCCGTGATGCCCGCGTTGTTGACCAGCAGGTCGATTCCAGAGTGGCGCGTGGTGATCTCCTCGAAGACGCGCAGCACCTGCTCCCGGTCCCCGACATCACAGACATTCGCCTGGGCCGCTGCACCTTGCTCGCAAAGCGCCTTCACGAGATCGCCGAGGGCTTCGCCGTTGACGTCCATCAGCTCCAAGCTGTAGCCGTCCGTCGCCAGCGCCTCCGCCATGGCTCGGCCGATGCCCGAGGCGGCACCGGTCAGGATCGCAACTCTCGGAGCAGCAGCACTCATGGCGCCTCCTTCTTCTCAGCTTCGCTCTCCGCTTCATAGGCCGAAGCGGCCTATCTGGAACGCTTCTGGGACAAGAGATTGATGAGCATGGAGAAGCAACCAATAATTGCACGTCGGCCGGGCTGTTCGGTT
>JAFDCZ010000387.1 GCA_019312665.1 Deltaproteobacteria bacterium
ACCATGTCGCGGCTCTCGGCCCTGAGCAGGTAGGCGCATGCTCCGGCGCGATGGGCTGCGGGATAGGCCGTCCTGTCGCCGCTCAGGCCGCCCAGGCATGTGTTCCCACCGCCGCCGACGTCCTGGATGCCATTGCCCGCACGCAGTACGAGCGAGAATGTCGTCGCGTCCGACTTGCTGCTCTCCAGAGTCCACCCCCCAATGGATATGCCGAAGGGCTCAAGAAGCTCGGGAGGCAACCCCTCTCCTTGTCGCTCGACAGTGACGGAATTCCACAGCCCTACACCTCAGCGCTCGAAGCGCTCAACCGGAGGTAACACCTATGCCCGCTACCGACACACTCCCCGACCTGACTCCCGAGCAACTGGCCGAGTTGGATGACCGCATGCGCGCCGCCCGTCAGGAACGCCACGCCCGCGAACGAGCCGAGCAGGGCCAGCGTCAACTGCTGCGCCAAACCCGGGGCAAGCTCGACAAGATCGAAGCCGAGATCACCAAACTGCGCGCCGAGAGAGACGACAAGCTCCAGACCGTTGTGATGCTCCGCGAGCGGCTGGAAGGGGTCGAGGAGCTGAACGAGCACGCATCCGGTGTGCGCTCTGAGCGTGCGGCCCTGGTCGAAGCAATCGACATGGCGATGGAGAAAGCAGCCCCGCGTGGCACGAATTGTCACACGCCCATCGCCGAGCTGGGGCGACGCCTGGTAGCTCTGACCACCGAGCGTGACCGGCTCCAAACGCGGTTGGAGAAGCTGGAGGAAGTGGATACCGAGAACGTCGCAGCATGAAGATCAGGACGCCGGTGCCTGGTGGCGTGGTTCGCCGGCGTCCTCGGGTGGTCGTGCCGGGTCGGCGGTCTCCTCGGGCCTGCCACCGCACGGCCACCCACCCCACAGTGTTGGCGGCGTGTGTCCAGGGTGTTGGCGCGTCGATGCGGACGATTCCGAGCCCAAGCAGCGCCCGTGGGCTGTGGGTCCTTGCTACGGCAGTCTGGAGACGACGAAGCGGTGGCCGTCTCACCCAAGTAGCCCCCGTGCTTGTCGGACTGAGGCCAGGCGATGGTGATAGCACAACCGCGCTGGCAACCTACGCCCCGAACCTAGAACGGCTCCACGAGGCGGTAGCGGAAGACTCGTTGCTCGTCGGTCTGCTCATTCAGTTCGATACCGTAGATGTAATCGCCCCAGGCATCGTGCCAGCTGACCTCTTTCATCATCCCCGAGAATAGCCGTTCCCCGTCCGGCCCATACACATCCACCGGTCGGAGGATGTGGGCATCGCGCTCAGTCCACTGTCTCATTCGGTCCTCCCAAATGAGGGGGAAGACATAGACGTTGCCGTGACCGTCGACACGGACCGGATAGCCATGGGCTGAACGTTCCCACCAGCTAGAGTCGACGGAGAGGGCCGGGTAGTATTCGGGCCAGCCAACCTCTGAGCGGGCCGCATCGGGCAGTCTCTCGCGGGCCCTGGCCAATGTGGTCTCAATGTCTGCGTTCGTTAGAGCGAGCCGAGGCCATGCGACCCGGAGCGCCCAACGCCACTTCCCCGAGGCCTCGACGCCGAATACCTGGTACTCCTCAGAGGTCGTGAAGTAGACGGCCCCGTCTCTGCACACGGCCATCGCAGGAATTGGCTGGGCCATGCGCATGTAGAGCGTTGTTGTGGGTGCGCCGGTCCGAACTATGGCCAGGCGGGCAGGCACCGGCAGATCGCTGAACCGAGAGTATTCCTCGGGGCCGAGGCTCCCAATTGCGCGATTCCAGGCCCCCCGTATCTCGGGATCGGTGTGGATGCCGATGAGCTGTTGGGCATCCGTGGCTGCCATTTCCCAGATTTCTTGGCCAACGCCGCTCTCGCCGCGGAATATGTGCTCGCCTTCGAGAGTCCAGATGGAGACCTGACCAGATCTCGACTCATGGATGATCTGTCCGCCGCCCACGGCGATGTCACCACCCTCGTATGAAATCTCCATGGGTCCTTCGCCCCGCCCACCGATAGTGCGTAGGAACTCGCCGTCATGTGAGAAGACCTGAATTCGATAGTTACCGGCATCGAACACGTAGATGTTCCCTTCGTGGTCAACGCCAACATCGAACGCGTGATAGAAGCGGGTCTCGGGAAGTCCCTCATCGCCAATCACCAGTTCCTCGACCAACTCAATCCTCTCTGTCCGCTCCTCCATCGGCACAGCGGCATATTCGATGATCGGAGTGCCCTCGGGGACGGGGATCGTCCAGTCGGCGAATTCAAGGGGTTCAGTGCAGGCGAGCGG
>JAFDCZ010000245.1 GCA_019312665.1 Deltaproteobacteria bacterium
ATCGAAGCCGTCGCCAAGCACTTCCTTTGCGCGAGCGCGAAGCTCCAGGAGCTTCAGCTGGCCGATCTTGTAGGCGCAGGCCTGGCCTGGTGCGACCACATAGCGTTCCACTTCGCGCACGACATCACTGCGCGCGATGCCGGTCTTCGAGACCATGTACTCGATGGCCTCCTCCCGGGTCCATCGTTTGGCATGCAGGCCTGTATCGACCACCAGCCGGACGGCGCGGAAGTTCTCGGCTTGGAGTTGACCGAGATGATCGGCGGGGGTCGGAAGCAGCCCGACCTCGGAGGCCAAGCGCTCGGCGTACAACGCCCAGCCTTCAACGAACGCGGTGAAGGGGAGGAAGCGACGGAAGAGCGGCAGGTCCGGGTTCTCCATCGCCAACGCAATCTGCAAGTGATGGCCAGGCACCGCCTCATGGAATGCGAGCGTGCGCATCCCGAAGCGCGGGCTCTCCTCCACGTTCGCGAGGTTCTTGTAGAAGATTCCGGGCTTCGAACCATCGAGAGGAGGCGGGTTGTAGTAGGCGCCCGCGGAGCCGTTCTCACGAAAGCTAGGCACTCGCTCCACGGCGACCGGAGCGCGGGGAAGGGTCTCGAACCAATTGGGGAGGCGCTTCCAGACGTCGTCGATGATCGTCTGATAGTCGGCCAGGATCTGCGTGCGGCCCTCGTCGCTGTCGGGATAGCGCTGGGTGGGTTCCAGAGCCAGCGCTTGCAGAGCAGCGATCGGCGCATCGGTCGGGGTTCCGCGTTCGGCGAACACCTTCTTCATCTCGCCTTGGATGCGCGAGACCTCGCGAAGCCCGAGCTGATGGACTTCATCCGGTGTGAGCGAGGTCGACGTATGCCCCCGGAGCGCCCACCGATAGTAGGCGTCGCCATCGGGCAGCCTCCACACGCCCGCATCGTCATTACTCTCGGCCTCGAGACGAGCCAGCGCCGCGTCCATGCGGAGGTAGGCCGGTTGGATTCCCTCAGCGACCACGCTGCGGGCGCGATCGATCCAGACCGCGGGATCCGGAACATCGGAAAGCTCCGGAAGGCGGGTCTTCAGCTTCGTGACCAGGGGGCTGTCGGAGGCTTCCGCCTGCGTCAGCTCGACGAGTCCTTCGCGCACGCGCGTCAGAACGAAACGCGGCGGGAGGATGCCCACACGGGCCGCAGCCTCGACCCGCTCGGTCAGCTGGTCGAGTGCGGCCGGGATGGCCTCCAACCGGGCGAGATAGCTCTCGGCATCGCCGAGATCGTTCACCTGGTGAACGTTGACCATGAAATCAGGCAGGAAGCTCTGGGAACCGTCGAACGCGTTGACCGGATACGCGTGCTGCAGGAAGCGCTCCCCGGCGACCCGTTGTTCGAGCCACCAGGCAAGGATGTCGTGAGAGATGCGTTGATTCGGATCGAGATCGTCCTCCGAGAACTCACGCAGCCCTTCGAGGGCACGAAGCGCGCGGCGCGCCTCACGGCGATCCGCTTCCAGCGAGAAGTCTTCGAGCTCGTCCGAGTAGTAGTCGAGATCGTAAGGCTCGAGCACCCGGGCGAAGGAGAGCAGCATCGGATGGTCGACGACCAGCAACACCAGCTCACGCAGGAAGAAATGATCGATCGAGAACGGCTTGCTCCAGAGCGTCTTGGCGAGGAACAAGGACGCCGCAAGGAGGAGGCCGACCAGGCCGAGGGCGATGACTCGCAGAATTCGTCTCATGCACCAACCATAGGCGCGAGACGTTCTGCCTGCCTCAAACCACCCCGTAGGCGAGCATGGCATCCGCGACCTTTACGAAACCGGCAATATTGGCCCCGCGGACGTAGTCGACGTATGAACCGTCGCCCTCGCTGCCGTACTCGACACATTTCTCGTGGATTCCAAGCATGATCGACCGCAGCAGCTCCTGCAGTTCCTCTTCCTTCCACGAAATCTTCGCGCTGTTCTGGCTCATCTCCAGGCCCGAGACGGCGACACCGCCCGCATTCGCTGCCTTTCCCGGGCCGTAGAGGGTTCGGGCGGCCTTGAAGATGCGCACGCCGTCGAGATCCGTCGGCATGTTGGCGCCTTCAGCTACGGCCTTGCAGCCGTTGGCGAGGAGCATGCGCGCGTCATCGCCCGAGAGTTCATTCTGCGTCGCGCAGGGCAACGCCAGCTCCGTGGGCACGCTCCAAGGCCGTTCACCTTCGTGGAAGCTCCCGCCGAACGTGTCCACATACTCGGAGATCCGCCCGCGACGTGCGGTCTTCAGCTCCTTCACCCAGGCGAGCTTCTCTTCATCCAGACCCTCGGGATCGTGAACGAAGCCGGAGGAATCCGACAACGTGACGACCTTCCCTCCAAGCATCAGCAATTTTTCGGCGGCATGGAGCGCCACGTTGCCCGAGCCGGAGACAACACACGTCCTGCCGTCGATGGATTCACCGGCCCGCTCGAGCATGTCCTGCATGAAGTAGACCGTGCCGTAGCCCGTAGCCTCGGTGCGAATCAAGCTTCCGCCGTACTCGAGGCCTTTGCCCGTCAGCACACCGGTGAAGCGACGAGTGAGGCGCTTGTACTGCCCGAAGAGGAATCCGATTTCACGGGCCCCAACGCCGATGTCACCGGCCGGGACGTCCACATCTTCGCCCACGTGATGGTAGAGCTCGGTCATGAACGACTGGCAGAAGCGCATGATCTCGTGATCGCTCTTGCCGCGCGGATTGAAGTTGGAGCCGCCCTTCCCGCCTCCCATCGGCAGACCGGTCAGGCTGTTCTTGAAGGTCTGTTCGAAGGCCAGGAACTTGAGAATGCTCTCGGTCACGCTCGGGTGGAAACGCAAGCCACCCTTGTAGGGACCGATGGCGTTGTTGTTCTGGACCCGCCACCCGCGCTGCACGCGAATATTGCCTTCGTCGTCTTCCCAGCAGACACGGAAGCTCACCACCCGATCCGGCTCCGCGATGCGCCGCAGGATCTGGTACTCGTGGTACGCCTCCTTGTCTGCGATGAACTCGAAGACGTCCTGGGCGACCTCCTGAACGGCCTGAATGAACTCGAGCTGCCCCGGGTTCCGGCGTTCGACGCCAGCCATGAACTGCTCGAGATCGACGTGGTCGGAGACGGCCATCGGTTCCTCGAAGTCGGCGGGCGGGGACGTGCTTTACGCTGTTTCCGTTGTGGGCTTGCCCGCGCTGCGGGAAAGCCCACAACGGAAACAGCGGAAAGAACGTCCCCGCCGTCGCGCAAGGTCAGTGCGGCGTTCGTGATGACCGGTGCACCGCGCTCTTTCGATGAGGCGCTGATGAAGACCTTGTCGCCCTCCTTCCAGAGGGAAGTCACCATCGTCTCGCCCGGGAAGAACACGCCTGCGAAGCGTGCCTGGTAACGCGCGACGTTCGTCACGTCGCCGCCGAGTGCGGCATCCACGGCCACCTTGCAGTTGATTCCGAACGAGCACAGGCCATGCAGGATCGGAACGTCGAAGCCACCCATCTTGGCGAACTCGGGATCCGCATGCAGCGGATTCTTGTCACCGGACAGGCGGTACAGAAGCGCCTGCTGGGGGAGCGTCGGGGTTTCCACCACGTGGTCGGGCTCCCGATCCGGCGCGACATTGCCGGCCTTCGGCCCGGAATCGCCCCCAAAACCGCCCTCACCGCGCAGGAAGAGCGAGAAGCGATTGGTAAAGAGCGGATCACCGCCCTCTTCCTTCGTCTCGACCTCCATCACGAGGAGCGCCGCCTTGCCCTTGTCGTAGATCCCGGCGATCCGGGACTGGTTGGAGAGCTTGGCGGCCGTCGGCAGCGGGCGATGGATCTCGATGTCCTGCTCGCCATGCAGCAGCATGGCCGGGTTGAACTCGAGGCCCGGCGTGTTCATGGCACCACCCATGGCACTGAAGACCGGCACGACGCCAAAGCTCGGCAGCACCTTGAGATTCTTCTCGTAGGTGTACTCGAGTTCGTTCGCATCGGTCTGGTTCGGTGCGCCGGCACCGAGGCCCAGGTGGTAGAGGATGACGTCGTCCTGCTTGTAGCTGGACGTCGTCGGCTCGAAGCTGGCCGCAAGGGCCTTCTCGGGATCGATCGGCATCTGGTGTTCCTCAGCCCTTCATCATCTCGACGATGGCCTTCATCTCGTCGCCAATGCTTCCCGGAATGATGTAGCCATCGGTGTTCCGGATCTGGTCCATGTTCGCCGCCACTTCTTCGATGGAGGGCTTGGCGTCCGAGCCAGCGATCCATCCCGGCGCGAGGCCGATGAAGATGCGTGCGAAGCGCCCGCCACCCACCGAGAAGATCTCATGGGTGAGCTGGCAATCCTCCGAGACGAGGAAGCAGCTGAGCGGCGTCACGCACTCCGCATCGAGCTTGTCGGCGATCGGACCGAGCAGCTCCTTGGTGAGGCGTGTGTTCGCGATCTGCGCGATCGTGTTGGACTTGATGTCGTACTTCACGCCCTCGATGGCCAGCACGTTGCTGAGCCCCACGAGACCCATCTTCGCGGCGCCGTAGTTCGTCTGACCGAAGTTACCGAAGAGGCCGGCAGCCGAAGCCGTGAAGAGGAAGCGGCCGTAGCCATTCTCCTTCATCACCCGGAACGCGGGCTGGCTCACGTAGAACGCGCCGCGCAGGTGAACGTCGAGGACGATCTCCAGGTTCGCGGGCTCGAGCTTCACGAAGCTCGCGTCGCGCAAGATGCCTGCATTGTTGATGACGATGTCGACCTTGCCGAAGTTGTCGACGGCCGTCTGGATGATCCCTTCGCCACCTTCAGGAGTGGCCACCGAATCGTAGTTGGCCACGGCGGTGCCGCCGGCCTCGATGATCTGCTTGACCGTCTCGTCGGCCATGCTGCTGCCGCCGCCGGTGCCGTCGGAAGAGCCGCCTAGATCGTTGACCACCACCTGGGCGCCGCGCCGGCCGAGCTCGAGGGCGTAGGTCTTGCCCAGGCCACCGCCTGCGCCAGTAATCACGGCCACGCGGCCGTCGTATCGGATCTCATCGGACATGGGGAGTCTCCTCGGATAAGGGGGATGAAACGAGGCCGCACCTGTCCCTACCGGGGGGCGGCGAGGGCCCGGATTGTAGCGGCAGCGCTGGTTTTTTCAGCCCGAACGGTGACGCCCAGGCGTTCGCGTACCCGGAAAATCACGCCGGTCGTGCTCTAGAGAGCCCGCGGGGCGGATTGGGGCAACGCTGCCGGGAGCCCGTCGGCAAACACCACGCCATCGAAATCGGCTGCCCTGAAGGGAAGATCGAGTCGGGGGCCACGAGAATGGGCCGCCGCGTAGGGGTTCGGACGTTTCTCGAACCGGGTGGGGTAGTAGTTCGACTCGACGATGACACGCGCCGCACGCGTCGAAAGAGCCTCGATGCGTTCGAGGCCCTCGCGAACGGTCTGTGTCCTGCAGCCCGCGACCATCTCCGCCACAGCGGACGCCGAGTACTCCGAACCGACGAAAGGCTCCGACACGCAGTCCGGCGGCATGGGCTCGGGGAGTTCACCCGCGCGCCACAGGCTTTCTTCGCCGCCGTGCGGGAAGGGATCGACTGGCTCGCCATCGAGCCACGTGTTGAAGTGCACATGGGGCACGCCGAAGGGAAACGTCACGAGCGAATCGAGGCCACTGTACCCCGAAAGGGCGACCGGCTCTCCGCGTGCCACGACCTGACCCACGCGAACCAGGGGGCGGGCCAGATGGGCCGAAGTCGTCATCAGCCCCTCTCCGTGATCGATGAAGATCTTCAACCCCCCGCGGTTGAACTCGCTGACGACGTGCACGATCTCGCCAGGCGCCGCAGCCAGGACACGGGTTCCGACAGGAATCGCGAAATCGGTCCCGTTGTGGCTGTCGTAGGTGAGATCACGTCCCCGAAAATCCTCGACCTGCGTCTTCAGGACCGACCAGCCGAGCTCGATCGGTGTTTGCCGATGATTGAACAGATTCGTCACGATGGCTCGGCGTGGCACGACGAAGCGGCCCCGCCACAGCGGGATGGCGAGGCGAGGCCGCAGTTGGCGCAGGCACGAGAGACCGAACTTGCTCGGAGGTACGTCCTCTTGCCCACGCAAGGCAATCATCGCCTCCGCGACACGCTGTCGGAACGGATCGAGCCCCATGGCCTCTCGAAAGAGGCGGAGCTTCGGCTCTTCGGCTTCGGAGAGTTCGGCCACCTGGCACCTCCAACGTCGACCGGAGGCGCAGCGCCTAGCCGCGCAGCGCCTTGCTCATTACGCGCCGCTTGCTGTTGATCTCGCGAAGTTGCTCGACCGTCGCCTCGGCGATGTCGTAACCCGCAACCTCATCGTCCTCCCGCTGAAGCTCGTTCATGTCCACCCAGGCGGCGTACACATCCTTCGTACGGTCGGTGATGATGCCAGCCTTCAGCAGCGTCTTGATCAGCACCCGGAAGATGTTCGTGCCCTCGGTCATCGACTTGCGGCGATCTTCGTTGGTGAACGCCTCCATCACCGCACCGCGCACCCATTCCCACTCGAGGCCGAATTGCGGGTAGATGGCCTGCTTCTGCTCGGCGTTGACGAGGTTGAAGAGCAGGACCTTGAAGCATTTCGCTGCCCAGTCTTCGACCTTCTCGTGCTCGTCTTCCGTGAGCTTCGGAACGGTCTTGTCCGCCCAGATCTTGCCGAAGCGGTGGTGGAAGGCCTCGTCGCTCATTACGAGCTGGACCAGACGTTTGAGTGTGGGATCGTTGGTCTTCGCCTGAAGCGTTGCGAAGGCGCCCATGGCCAGGCCCTCGATCAGCATCTGCATGCCGATCAGCTTCTTGTAGACCTCGCCCGATTGGACGATCTCGTCCAGCAAGCCGGCGAGGGTCGGGCCGCAGCTGATCGGTGTTCCCCAACGCTTGTTGATGTATTTCGCGAAGCCTGTCACGTGCCGGGCCTCCTCACGGGCCTGGTTCGAGGCGTACTCCTGGGCGCCCGGATCCCGCATGATCTGGCACAGGCTCGCCGAGAGCGAGAACGCACCTTGCTCTCCGTGGAGGATGGAAGAGAGCGTGAAGCGCGAGCTCTCGTTGGCCAGCTGGATCTGCTGCCCTTCGTCCAGGCGGTCGGCGACGGCGCAGTTCAGCTCGACGGTGAAATCCCGCGGCATCAGGAGCTCCGTCTTGACGTCGAAAGGCTCAGCATCGAAATCGATGTACTGGGCGTCCGTCGGATCCCAGAAGTGATCCCGAGTGGCGGAGATGATCCCGTCGAACGCATCGGTACGCTCGCCGTAGCGGTCGACCTCGATCAGGGAAAGGAAGTTGTCCCGGTCGACCGTGTTGTAGATCGGGTCATGAGTGATATCTGCCATTCGAAAAATTCTCCGTGGGGCGTTCAACGCTCGGGGCGGCTCGGGTGGAGCCCGAGCAGGGTTTCGATCACTTGTTCGCGGCTCGCCCGGCTCGGGTCTTCGACCCACCAGGCGAGAACGCGAGTCATCATTGCGGCATAGGCTTGGGCAGCGATGGCCGGCTCGGCACCGGGAACGAGCTGCCCCGCTTCGCGGCGAAGCACGAAGGCCTTCTCCAGGTCGGGAACGATCTGGTCCATCACCTCGTCGGCGATCGGCGCGCTCTCCGCGCCGCGGCCGAAGACGACGCGAATCAGATCGCCGTGGTCCTGGCCGTAGGCGATCAGCTCGGTCATCGAGGCCCGCAGCTCCGCGCGGCTGCCCGGCTCGGTTCCGGCGGTGGCCCGGATCCGACGCTCGCGCAGCTCCGCCAACGCGGACAGGGCGATCTCGCGAAACAGCGCCTGCTTGTCGGCAAAGTGGAGGTAGAACGTCCCGGTAGCGACTCCGGCAGCGCGGGCGATATCCGTGCTGGTCACACCATGCAGGCCGTCGGCGGCAAAAAGCATGGTCGCCGCTTCCAGGAGCCGACGCCGCGTGGCGATCCGGCTGCGCGCCGGTGCGGAACTCGGCTCGAACTCTGAATCATCGGGTGACATGAAGTTCAGTTCAGTCTATCGGGCTATCGGGCCAGGAAGCAACACCCCAGGGGGAAATGCACCTGAACGCCCCGACTGGCATCCTCCCGGGTACGATGAGGGGTACGATGACACGTCCGTTCGAACGAATTCTGGAGGAGCGAGGCCTCCTGCCCCTGCGGCGTGGGCGTACGACGATCCTTCAGGTGAACGTTGGCCTGCGCTGTGACCTCGCCTGCCGGCATTGCCATGTAGAGGCCGGGCCGAAGCGCGAGGAAGCGCTCGGGCCTGAACTGGCTGAGCAGGTGCTGCGGGTGCTCGCAGCAAACCCACAGCTCGACACCCTGGATCTCACGGGCGGCGCCCCCGAGCTGAACCCGCATTTTCGGGAACTGGTGCGTGGTGCACGCCGGCTCGGACGCCGGGTCATCGATCGTTGCAACCTGACCGTCTTGTTCGAGCCCGGCCAGGAGGACACGACGGAGTTTCTGGCCGCCGAGGAAGTGGACGTCGTAGCTTCCCTGCCCTGCTTCACTGCCGAAAACGTCGATGCCCAGCGAGGCAAGCTCGTCTTCGATCGCAGCATCGCCGGCCTGAAGCGGTTGAACGCCCTCGGCTACGC
>JAFDCZ010000097.1 GCA_019312665.1 Deltaproteobacteria bacterium
TGCCGGATGTCCGCGCGAAGCTCTCCCTTGGCGATCTTTCCCCCGGAGGCCCTGGGAAGGGCCTCGACCACGATCAACCGCTCGGGAAACCACTCCTTCGAGACGCCTCGTTCTTGCAGGTGCTCCCGGAGAGCCTCGAGGGTCAGTCCCGGTTCATCCTCCAGGAGCTCGACATACACACAGACCCGCTCGCCATAGACCGGGTCGGGCATGGCGACCGCCGCGGAGAGAGCCACAGAAGGATGGCTCGAAACGGCGTCCTCCACGGCGGGGCCACTGATGTTCTTGCCACCGCGGATGATGAAATCCGCGGTGCGGCCGACCACGCTCAGGTAGCCCTCCGCATCGATGCGGGCGATGTCGCCGGTCAGCATCCAGCCATCCCGGGTAAAGAGTTTTGCGTTGGCAGCCTCATCACCGAAGTACCCATGGCTGGTAAGAGGCCCACGGCATGCGGGCTGGCCTTCACCACCGGCGGTCACGTCATTGCCCTCATCGTCGTAGAGCCGCACCTGCATACTGTCGATCAGTCGGCCAGCGGTTCGCAGGCGCTTGTCGCGGCTGTCTCGAGTCGTGGTGCGGCACAACGCACCGGTCTCGTTGGATCCATAGAACTGCAGGACCGAGGCACCGGTGCGTTCCTCGAACTCGGCTGCTCGTTCGTACGGTACGGCTTCGCCACCCGTGAAGAGCACCCGAAGCGCAGAGAGATCCGCTTCTTCCAACTCCGGCGCGTTCAACATCATGATGAACTGGGTACTCACCGCTGCCAGGACACTCACACGATGCTTTTCCATGGCGCGCAGCATGGCGCTTGCATCGAAGCGTTCCATCAGGACCGTAGGGGCGCCTAACAAGGCGGGCGTGAAGTGCGCCGTCCACAGGCCGAAGCCGAACGGGGCTGGCAGGACGCTCATGAACACATCCGCATCGGTCATTTCGCCGGCTTCGGCGGCCAGCTCATGGAAGTGGAGCCAACGGGCCTGGTGGTGGGTGACGCATTTCGGAAGTCCGGTCGTTCCCGAGGTCGAGTTCAGCAGGAAGAGATCGTCCACGCCGAGGCGGCGTGCTTGGCTCGTGAGCAGGCCAGATCCTTCGAGCGCCGGCTCGTCCTCCTCGAGCTGTCCTTCGATCGGCACGAAACACGAAATGCCGCATTCCCCGGCGAGGGCGGCCATGTCGATTCCGCGATGGCTGGGGCGGGCGACCAGGGCGCGGGCGCCTGAGAGCCCCAGGAGATGCGAGATCTCTTCGGTGCCGGCGCGCGGCCCAATTCCCACCACGACGATTCCGGCCTTCTCACAGCCGACGAAAGCCGCGTGTACGCCGGGCCCGTCTGGGAGTACGATGCCCACCCGGTCGCCCGGGCCGAGACCGAGCGCAACGAGGTGGGCCGCGAACCTTTCCGATCGTTTGGCGTAGTCGCTCCAGCTGAACGCGTCGTGCACGCCAAGGAAGGCGGTATCGTCCGGTCGGGTGTCTGCGAGCCGGTCGATCGCGGAGGCCAGGGGCTGCATACACCCGATCGTCCCCGCTTTGGCGTGGATTCGCCAGCGGAGAGCTGGCACCATGGGGCGTCGGCCACAGGAGAGAATCGACCATGAGCCCCATCGATGAGTTGCTAGCTGCTGCCCGGGAGATCCAGCCGGAGGTCATCGATCTGCGGCGACGGATCCACGCGGAGCCGGAGCTGGGCCTCGATCTTCCCGCGACCCGCGAGAAGGTGCTCGCGAGCCTCGAAGGGCTTCCTCTGGAGATCGCGCTTCACGAAAAGACGAGTGGGATCGTGGCCACCTTGCGGGGCGGAAAGCCCGGGCGGAAGGTCCTGTTGCGCGGTGACATGGACGCCCTGCCCATGCCGGAAGATACGGACCTGCCTTTCCGCTCGACACGCGAAGGTGCCATGCATGCCTGCGGCCATGATGCGCACACGGCGATGCTTGCCGGTGCTGCACGCCTGCTCGCCGATCGCCGCGACCAGTTGGCAGGTGAGGTCGTGTTCATGTTCCAGCCCGGCGAAGAAGGTTTCGCTGGCGCCCGCTCCATGATCGAGGAGGGAGTGCTCGAGGGTTGTGAGGCTGCGTTCGCCCTGCACATCACACCGATCATGCCGTCGGGTGTGATGGGCAC
The DNA here is from genome assembly GCA_019312665.1 of Deltaproteobacteria bacterium. Lineage (GTDB taxonomy): Bacteria > Myxococcota_A > UBA9160 > UBA9160 > UBA6930. The sequence goes on from JAFDCZ010000097.1 coordinate 2,131, forward strand.
CCGGGCCGGTGCATTGATGGCTTCGGCGGATTTTTTTCATGTGGCCGTGAAGGGGCGCGGAGGCCATGCTTCGATGCCCCACGATTGCGTAGACCCCGTCCCGGTGGCCTGCGAGATCGTGCAGGCCATGCAGAGCTTCATCACGCGACGTATTCCGGCCACGGACCCGGCTGTCCTGACGGTCACCCAGATTCACGGGGGGACAACGGGGAACGTGATCCCGGAAGAGGTGACGCTTCAGGGGACGCTGCGCGCTCTTTCCGAGAAGTCACGTGAGTTGGCTCAGGGGGGGATTCGCCAGGTTGCAGAACATGTCGCGCGGGCTCATGGGACAGAGGCCCAGGTCGAGATCATGGTCGGCTATCCGGTGACGACGAACGACAGTCGTGCGGCGCGTCTGATGCTCGACGTAGCTCGCGAGGTGACAGGGGGGAGCGCCATCGAGATGCCCCAGCCTGTGATGGGTGCCGAAGATTTTTCCTACGTGCTGAACGAGATCCCCGGAGCGATGGGTTTTCTCGGCGTGCGTCCCAAGGGGGAAGGCCCCGCTGCTCCGTGCCACTCGAACCGCATGCTGCTCGACGAAGACGGAATGGTGTATGGCACGGCGTTCCACGCCGCGATGGCGATGCGGATGCTCGAAACGGGGTTGCCCGGTTAGGCCGCTGGCCGAATCGTCAACCGAACAGGAAAGGGAGGTGAACCGTGCGGGCCGTTCGTTGTGGTGAGAAGGGCATCGAGGTGGTGGAGATCGACGCGCCTCGCGGTGAGGGTGTGCGCGTGAGAGTGCGTGCGGCCGGGATCTGCGGTTCCGATCTGCATCTGATCGCCGGCCCGACGCCGCCGCCCACCACCTTGGGCCACGAGATCGCCGGGGTGACCGACGACGGAACGCCGGTAGCCGTCGAGCCGCTCTCGCCTTGCATGGAGTGCCCTCCCTGTCGTTCGGGGGAATACAACCTGTGCGAGAAGGGTCCGACCATCATTCATGGCGTGTTTCGCGAGGGCGGCATGGCCGACGAGATCCTCGTGCCCGAGCGCGCCATCGTCCCCCTCGCGCACGGCCTCGACCTGGCCAACGCGAGCCTCGTCGAGCCCCTGGCCGTTGCCCTGCATGGCCTGAGACTGGCAGGGCAGCATGCCGGCCAGCGGGTGCTCGTGGTCGGTGCCGGGCCGATCGGCTTGCTCTCGGCCTTTGCGGCCCGAGCGGGAGGCGCCGAGGTGGATATCGTCGCGCGTCACGACCACCAGCGCGAAGCCGCCGCGAGGCTCGGCTGCGGTGAGCCCGGGGGAACCTACGATCTCGTCGTCGAGGCCGCCGGCACGGAGAGCGCGATCACGGCGGCGGTCGAGGCGTGTCGCCCGGCCGGCACGGTGGTGCTGGTCGCCTCCTATTGGGATGGCCACCTCAGCTTCCCCGCTTTCGCCCTATGCCTGAAGGAGATCCGGATCGTTCCCGCGTCGCTCTACTGCTCCCACGGCGCCATGCGGGATATCGACGTGGCGGCAAGCTTGCTGGCCCGCCACCCGGAACTCCCTGAATGCTTGATCACCCATCGGTTCCCACTGGACGCCGCAGCCGAGGCATTCGAAACCGCGGGGAAGCGGGAGGCTGGCGCGATCAAGGTCGTGCTCGAGCCTTAGAACTCGAAGAAGAGAGCGGGGACGTTCTTTCCGATGTTTCCGTTACGCGTTTCTCCGCTCTGCGGAGAAACGCGTAACGGAAACATCGGAAAGAACGTCCCCGCTCGGAGTCAGGCGTCGCCGGCCTGGAGGCTTCCGAGCCAGGAATAGGCGCGCATGCGGGTCGGATTGTGGCTGCCGTGGCGCATGGGTCGGCCGCGAATCGGGCCGTCGCCCAACCAACGGTCGATCAGCTTTCGCTCTTCGTCCAACGGGCTTTCGGCGAGGGTGCACTCGCGTCCGAAGATCAGTGTGGAGCGTCGCTCGGGATCGTAGGCAGGCCAATGGGGCAGGCGTTCGTGGCCCGGCGTGCCGTGCCGCGCGAAACCGATCCAGGCATGTTGGAGCCGCCTCGAGAGTTTGCCGGCCTTCGCTGAGAGTCCGGTCAGGGGCCGCGCGATCGGATGCGAGGTCGATCCGAACACGAAGGGAATCTCGATGGCGTGGCAAGCGCCGATCGAGCGCCGCAATGCTGGCGCCCGCCAGGTGAAGAGATAGGTGTAGGCCTCGCCGCCCCCGGCGTGCTGGGCCTCGGCCAGGCGGTTGGAGGGGTGGTGAAAGGTGCGGGCGCTCTGGAAGGCGCTCCATACATCGGAGGGGCGCGAAGCGACGGATCGGTCGCCCAAGGCCTCACGGAATCGTCGGGCAGCGACATCCGCGCGAGGTGCATGCGGCAGGCTCGGCAGCACTTCGTGAAAACGATCGACCAGGTCCGCTTGGCTGAAGCGCCCGAGGCCTTGATCCATGACCCGGAACAGCCGCCATTCATCGAGGGTGGCACCGGTGACGATCGGAATTCCAGCGGCCTCACCCGCTCGCAGAGCGGCAAGCGGTTGGCGCGGAATCAGATCGCCATCGACGGCGGGCAATAGCACCATCAAGTTGCTGAGGTTCGAAGCGCGTGTGAGGATCGCCCGTTGGGCGTCGAGGAGTTGACCGAGGGGAATCTTTGCCAGGGATGCCGGGGTCGGTCGGCGCTGGCCAAGCTCGCGAAGGAAGATCTGGGCAATGTCCGCGGCCTCGCTCTGGTCGATCACATGGTCGGCCGCACCGCTTTGGCAGATTGCGCGGTGGAAGAGAGGGCGCGCCCGGGGTGCGCCGAGCAGTGTGCCGACACTCATTCCGCCGGCAGATTGCCCGAAGATCGCGACGCTGTTCGGATCGCCGCCGAAGCGTTCGATGTTGTCGCGCACCCACTCGAGCGCCGCGATCTGATCCCGGATGCCCACGTTCGTCGCTTCTTCCAAGCCCTCGAGGCCAAGCAGGCCGAGGTGGGAAAATCCGAGCACGCCAAGGCGGTAGTTGATCGAGACCACTACGACGTCGCCTCGCTCGGCCAGCGCGGCTCCGTCGTAGACCCCGGTCGAGCCGGAGCCCACCAGAAAGCCGCCGCCATGGATCCAAACCAGCACCGGGCGCCTTGCGCCGTCCGTGGCAGGCGTCCAGACGTTGACCGAGAGGCAATCGTCTCCCAGGGGGCCCGCTGCCGCATTGATCCACGAGAAGGCCGGCAACGAGAATTGGGGCGCTGCTGGCCCCGATTGCCGGGCATCCCGGACGCCGGCCCACGGCTCAGGTGGCCTGGGCGGAAGGAAGCGCAACTCGCCCCGAGGCGCTGCCGCGAACGGCACGCCTTGAAACGAAACCACCCCCCCCAGGTCTCGCCCCCGGACACGGCCCGAGAGCGTTTCAGCAACTGCTTGTACCACGACTTTCGCCCAGTGTACTCCGATCGTGGCGCACTGTGTCAAGGCCCGATCGACCCCAATGGGCAAAAATGAGCCCATCTCTCCTGTGCAGGAGAGGGTCGTCTGGGGGCAAGACCCGACTCAACCTCGCCGCGGAGAGATGAAATCAGCCTTTCGGCGGAGTTCGCAGCACCAGCAGCCGGATCTCGGTCATATCCTCGATGGCGAACCGGATTCCCTCTCGGCCGATCCCGCTGTCCTTCACGCCGCCGTAGGGCATGTGATCGACCCGCCAGGAGGGCACGTCACCCACGACGACGCCGCCCACCTCGAGTGTGTCCCAGGCTTTTTCGATCTTGTAGATATCGCGAGTGAAGACGCCGGCCTGCAGGCCGAAGGCCGAATCGTTGACCCGAGCCAGGGCATCGTCGAACTCCCGGAAGCTGGAGAGCACGGCCACCGGGCCGAAGGCTTCCAGGCGCTCGATGTCCGCGTCCTTGTCGACGTTCTCGAGCAGGGTGGCCTCGAGCATGGCGCCCTCACGGGTACCGCCGCAAAGCAGCGTTGCACCGCTCGCGATGGCGGCCTCGACCCAGCCGTGAAGACGTTTCGCTTCCTTCTCGGAAATCATCGGGCCGATGAACGTACTCTCCTCCTTCGGATCGCCGGAGAGCAGGGCTTCGGTTCGCGCGACCAGCCGGGCCTTGAACTCGTCGTAGACCTCCTCGTGCACGATGATGCGCTGCACACCGATGCAGCTCTGCCCACTCTGATAGAACGCACCGAACGCCACGCGCTCCACCGCATCTTCGAGATCGGTATCCGCGTCGATGATCACGGCCGCGTTTCCGCCTAGCTCGAGCACCACCTGTTTCTTTCCCGCGCGGGCTTTCAGATCCCAGCCCACGCCGGGCGAGCCCGTGAAGGAGAGCAGCTTGAGCCGCGGATCGGTCGTGAAGAGTTCGGCGCCATCGCGCCGGCACGGAAGGATGGAGAACGCGCCCGGGGGGAGATCCGTCTCGGCCAGTACTTCGCCGATCACGATCGCACCGATGGGCGTCATGCTCGCCGGCTTCAGCACGAAGGGGCAGCCGACAGCAAGAGCGGGCGCCACCTTGTGGGCCGCCAGGTTCAGAGGAAAGTTGAACGGCGAGATGAACGAGCAGGCGCCGATCGGCACGCGCTTCCATTGGCCGCGGTAGCCCTCGGCGCGGGGGCTGATATCGAGCGGCATGACTTCTCCGCGGATCCGCACGCTTTCTTCGGCGGCGATGCGAAAGGTGTCGATCAATCGTGAGACTTCGCCGCGGCTGTCCTTGATCGGTTTGCCCGCTTCCACGCAGAGCGCGAGGGCCAGCTCTTCCGCCCGCTCCTCGAACCGCGTGACGCAGTGCTGGAGAACGGCCTGGCGTGCGTAGGCCGGCATCCTTGCCATTGCGCCTTCAGCCGCAGCGGCAGCTGCAATGGCCTGGTCGATCTCGGCCTCGCCTACGAGGGGAACCCGTGTGGCGACTTCACCCGTGAACTTGTCCACCACCTCGAGGTCGAGGTTGGGCGTGACGGCCTCGCCGGCCAGATAACACGGGTAGCTCTCTCTCAGCATGACATGCTCCCTTGGCTGGAGGCGAACGCTTCGAGCTGTGATCGACATCTTGTCGGGACGACTGAAGCTACAACTCCCCGAAGTCGGCCGCTCAGGTCGGGTGTTCCCGGGGGAGCAGCTTGGTGTTTTCTACGCCCTCCCCGCGGCGGGCACGACCCGAAGTACAGGTGGGGCTCATCCCGTTGCGAGGCGGGTCGTCGTTGATCAGCGTGGCAATGGTGCCTTTTCGCTCGACCTGCAGTGCAGGAATTCACGGTTCCATCGGCAACGAGTCCAGTATACGAGAAACTCCGGCATTTCACGCCTAACCAAACGCGTAGGCACCACCGCGCTCGATGGATTTCTGGTAGGCGGGCCGCTTCTTGATCCGCTCCAGGAAGCTCGCCAGGTTCGGGAACTTCTCCACGCCGTAGAGCATCCCGGCCGCCTGGCAGGCGAAGGAGAGCTGAACGTCCGCTGCACTGAGGTCGTCTCCGACGAACCATTCGCGGCCTTCGAGAAGGGAATCCAGGTAGCCCATGTGGTTCTCGATCTCGCTGTCGATCCGCTCATGGAGGGGTGCGCCCGCTTCGCCTAGCCGCCCCGTGTAGAGCTTGAGCATCAGCGGCAGCATGGCCGACCCTTCGGCGTAGTGCATGAGCTGGAGGTAGCGAAGTGCGTCCGGCGTTCCGTCCGCAGGGACCAGTCTGCCCTTGCCGTACTTCCGGGCCAGGTGCTCGATGATCGCGCCGGATTCGATCACGACGTCGTCGCCGTCCTTGATGACGGGCGACTTTCCGAGAGGATGGACCGCCAGGAGCGATTCCGGGGCGAGGTTGGTTTCCGGGTCACGCTGGTGCTTCACGATCTCATACTCGACGCCGAGTTCCTCGAGGAGCCAGAGAATGCGTTGAGACCGGGAGTTGTTGAGGTGATGGACTTCGATCAAGGGCTTTGCTCCTGCGAGGGGTTGGGCGCCGAGCATATCTCGTTCTCGCCGTGGCCAGGTCAAGCGGCGGCCAGCTACTCATCGATCCGGGGTTGGATGGTGGCGAAGACGCTCACTGTAGCCAGCTCGGAGTTCGCCTACTCGCCGACTGAGGCCAGGAACGTGTCGAGCAGCGCTCGCTCCTCGGGGCGCAGGTAGCCAAAGTTCTCGCCGCGATCGGTGAATTCCCAATACTGGTCGCGGGTCTCGAGGGCGAGTTCGCGGTGGATGCCGGCCAGCAGGTCGGGTGATTCGTTCGCCATGTCCCTTTGGATCACCTGGGCGTGTTCTGCATCTCCTCGAGCGAGGAAGAAGACCCCGAGCTGCACCTGCGCCCGCCGTACACCACGCAGCTTGCTGCCACCATCCTGGGCTGCCACCTCGTCGACCTCCAGCAGTCGAGCGAGCAACGCATCGACATTCTCCTGCGCCTGTTCGGTGGCTTGCTGGACGAGCCGCACCAGATCGTAGGCGACCACTTCGACCAGGAAGGACTGGCCCTTCTCCTGGCCGAGCTGACCGTATTCGACCAGGTGATCGGCCGCCGCCAGGGCGGTCTCATGCTGTCCGACTTCTTGGGCGACAGCAGCGAAGCTCCTGTACTGGTCGAGGATGAAGTAGGCCGAGCGGAGATCATCGGCGTTCACCGCGGCACGAAGCAAGCTATTGAACGCTCGAATGACCTGGACGACCGCGCCCTGGTCGGATCCGCGCAGCGCCGTCTCTCCAATGCGGAACACTTCGAGCGCGATCCGGTCGCATAGCTCGCGAGCCTCGCCCAGCGCTCGAATGAAAAGACCGTGGAGCTGGCGCAATACCTTGTACTCGAGCCAGCTGTGCTGCTCGAGAATCACCTCCAAGGAGGAACTCGCCAACGAAACGAAATCCGGGTCCTTCGAGATCACATCCTCGGAGGGGATGAACCAGGCCGCCGGAAGGGCACTCTTGCCGCTCGCATAGCGCCGGACGAGGCCGCCCAGGGCATCGATCGCCGCCATGCCGATGCCGCGATCGCCATGGGTCATGGCTCCGCGGGCCACGTCTTCGAGTTCATCGACCGCTTCCATCACCTCCGCGCGCCACCGGCCGAGGCTTGGTCCGTCGGCCCGCTCGATGGCCCGGAGGGCGCTGTCACGCAAGCGCGTGACCACGTTCGGCGGCGAGAGGAAGGAGAAAACGAACGCGAAATAGGGAAGCAGCACCAGCAGACAGAGCGTGACGAGCCCCATCGAAATGACGAGCCCCGCGTAGGTCCAGGAATGGCCGGTCGCCAGCTCGCCGCCGAAGGTCGCGCCCACCCACAGACATTGGATCGTGGTGATCACGAACAGGGTCATCACCGCGATGTTGACGGGTTCACGAACGAAGAGCTGGGTGATGCGGTGGGTGTATCGGTTGGCTGCCAACTCGACGACGATCGCCACGACCGTGATGGCGATCGCCAGCACACCGGCCACCACCTCGGCAGCGTTCGAGAGCATGTCCAGGGCTGCCCCGGGCTGCAGCCGACCGAGCCAGGTGAGTGGGTGGAGCAGCAGATCCAGCGCACCCTCGGCAGCCAGGATCAGGGCGAACACCAACAGCGCAAGGAAGGAGAGTCCGACGAAGAAGAACAGGACCGGCTGCGCAGAAGAGGCCTTTCGTTCAGACAAGGCGTGCCTAACGCATCTCTTCGGGAAGTTGCTTCAAGGTCATGTGTTCTCCTCGAGGGGCCCCAGAGAGCGTAGCCCGCCTGCGAGCGCTGGGGATGAGGCGCGCTCACGATCTTCGCGTCGGCTCGCCCTACACAACGGAAGCCGTTTTCGGGGCAGGCGAGAGACCGGTATGATGGATGTATGGCCAGCTTGACGAACGCTCAGAAACTCCAGCTGCTGGGCGCCGCGCCGCTCTTTTCTTCCCTCGCAGAAAGGGATCTCGAGGCCATCGCTTCGCTCGCGACGACTCGCAACCTCAAGGCCCGCGAAGAGTTGTTCCACAAAGGTGACGATGGATCATAGATCTATGTGGTCGCCAGTGGCCAATTCAAGGTCATCTCGACTTCGGTGGAGGGCGATGACCTGATGTTCTGCCTCCTCGAGACCGGGGAGGTGATCGGCGAAGTGGGATTGTTTGCAGGCCGAAAGCGCACGGCAACCGTGATCGCGATGAAGAGCAGCGTCTGCATCGTGATCGACCATCGCGAATTCAAGGAGCTTCTGCGTTCACCGCCCGAGGTCTCATTCGAACTGCTCACGGTGCTCGCGCGCAGGCTCGCGAGGGTCAGCGAATTCGTCGAAGACACCCACTTCCTGAACTTGCCCGTACGTCTGGCAAAGAAGCTGCTCGACGTCGCAAAGCTCCGCGGCGACGCCGAGCTCGCCGATGTGAAGGAGCCGTTCCTGATCGACGTGAAGCTGTCTCAGGAAGAATGGGGAGATCTCGTAGGGACGACCCGAGAGAGCGTCAACAAGCAGTTTCGCACCTGGGTGGGGGAAGGCTTGATCTCTCTCGAAAAGGGAAAGGTCGTCATCCACCAGGTCGACGAACTTGCGAAGTTGGCGAACTGCGTGGTGATCTAGAAGCCTGGCTCAGTGATCCTCGTCCAGGGGCTGGCCGAGGCTGATCCGGGCTAGTGCGCGCACCGCCGGATCCTCGTGGTCGCGGGCGAGCTCTTCGAGGGCATGGCGGGCTTCTCCGCCGGGCATCAATGTGATGGCAACCACCGCTGCCTTCGATCCCTGAGGCGATCCTCGGTCGATGGCGCGCCGAAGGTCTGGCAGCACCTCGGGCCCGAACGAAGCCAGGGCTCGCGCGGCAGCGTACTGGACGCTTGGCTCGCGATCTTCGAAGCCCTGAAGGAGATCGGAGGCTGCGGTCGATCCCTCGAGCCTGGCCAGGCGGAGGAGCGCTGCCTCTCGAACCGCGGGCGAGCGATCCCGAAGCATCGCGTGTCGCAGGCGTTCGCCGGCCTCCGGGCCGGTCGCCCAACGAACTGCGGTCTTCCGCTGCTCTTCGGAGCCCGATTCCATCAGCTGCTCTTCGAGGTCCGCAGGCAGGCCGTCCTGGAGGGCAGCTCGTGCAGCCAACAAGGGTACAGGCGCCTTGGCCCCCAAACTGCCAATCCTGGCTTCGAGCAGAGGAAGCAGCACGGCGGGCCGTTCTTCCTCGACGAGTTGGAGAGCCATCCTTGCCGTGGAGTCGGCGTCGGAGCGGAGCATCGCCGCGATCAACGCCTCGCCGGCCGCGGGAGTGAGGGCCTCGATCAGCTTCGGTTCGTGTTTCAATCGGAGGACGGCGTCCAGGGCAAGCCTCGGCGGCGCCGTCGCCGCGAGCTGGCTCAGGTACGTGGCGCCTGCCTCGCCGCGTCGCGCGGCCTGGGTGAGCGCCAGGTAATGCTCCAGCGCGCCCAGCATCCCGGCAGAAGCTCCTTGCAGATAGCCCTGCCCCCCGGCTGCAAGGGAACGAAGAGCCGCCCGTCGCGCAGGATCGGGAATGCGCTGCTTCCAGATCGACGCCGTCGGGCCCGGCTCCAAAGCCACCACGACCCGCTGCCCCGCACTCAAGCGAGGCCGGATCCTAGGTGACGTTTCTTCCCACACGAACTCGATCGATTGGCCCGCCAGCCGCGAGGCATCGCTCTGCGGGCGCAAGACCCGCTCTACCGAGAGGTGCGCCGCATAGCCCATGTGCAGCAGTGGGGTCACTTCGTCGATCTGGCCGATCACGAGCAGCGAAGCCGTTTCCAGCGCGCGCAGCAGCCCCACCTCCGCCGACCGCGTTGCGCCGGATGCCGGCAGCGCGAGAATCGAGCAGAAGAGGGCAGCAAGCGCCGCCTGGCGATGAAGGCTAGGGCGCTTCGAAGTAGAGTGCGTTCGTTGCACCGAGCGCCAACACTCCTGATTCACCGACGTTCCCGTCCATGAGATCGGCGGGGGTCAGGTTTGCGGTCGAGTTCAAGCCTTTGGCGAAGACCGGGAACAATGCGGGGCAGACCCCATCGGTTCCCTTGACCACGACGACGAACCAGGTGTCCACGGTCAGCCCGCTGAAGGGCACGGTCACATTGGCCTCCAGCCGATCCGCCCCGGGCACCGCCGCGACATTGACGACGGCAACATCGAAGGCACCATCGCCGGTGGTCGCCGAGGAGCAGTCGCCCTCATTCAGCGTCATCGTCGGAACGGCCGAGTAGAGATACGGCGCTGCCGGATCCACTACGGTCGTTGCTGCGTTCGCGTAGATCTCGATCGTGTCGAATTCGGACCAGGTCGGAGCCTGGACCCGGATGTCGAGTTCCACGTTGCCGGCCGCATCCGTCATGAAGGTCGATCCGAACCGGTCGAGGGAGGCGAAATCACCGCTGTGATCGGTTGCGCGAAGCTTCGTCGTCACGAAGACGCCCTGGCCACCCGTCGCCTTGCCGGCCGTCACCATCTGGGCGACCTCGCCGCTGTCCACCGTTCCGGCGCTGTCGCTTCCGGGCGCTGCCGCCGTCCATGTGCGGGCACCGGAGTAGTTGAGGTTGGTGAAGCGATGGGAATCCGTATCGGCGATGAAGGTGGTGTTCAGCCCCTGGTTCAGGAGGTTGAACCAGACACCAATCCGCTCGTTCAGGAATTGGTTCTGGTCGTTTCGGCCGTCACCGTTCCAGAGTTCCAGCGCCGGGAAGAGCTGAAACAAGTTGGTGCTGAGCGGCTCATCCAGCCGCCGTTCCAGCCGCTCCGCAGCATCGAGGCCGTCCGCCGGCGGAACCAGGCTGGTATCGAGCTGCAGGGTTTCGAAATGCGAATCAATGTGGTTGATCTGCATCGTCGTATCGGCCGTAGAAGTCGCACCCGTCGTGCCCAGGGCCAGGACCTCCGCTGGTGTCAGGTTGAACGCACCCGCCGACGGGAAGTCCATTCCCGGAAGCGCTGCGCCAGCCCAATCGGTGGAGCCCAGCGTGACGCGACTGGCGTCCTGGGTCAGCGGGTAGGCGTTGAAGTGCCCGGAATCGAACGTGGTGACTTCCTCGCCAATCGTCGAACTCAACCACGCTCCGAGCCCTTCACTCGCGATCGTGGGGCCGAGATCCGTGTGGACGTGGTGATCCGTCATCACCACGTTGTCGACGCCCTCGGCCGCATAGCCGTTGACCCGCTTTCCATGGCTGACGCGGGAGTCCGCAGAGTTGACACCATGGACGTGGAACTCAGACGAGACGAAGCCATCGGTATCGAGCACCTGGGCGATCTGAGCGGCGACCGTGGTCTGGGCGCCCCCGGTGATCGTGACGGCCTGGTCGGAGTACGAGTACTCCATTCCCCGGCTCACCACGATGCGATAGTCCCCCGGCTCCAGATCGAACACGACGACACCGTCGGCGCCGGTCTGTTCCGCGGCGACGACACCGAATGGAAGGGTGTCGTCGGGGTCGAAGAGCAGGGAGAGATCGGCACCGCCAAACCCGGGCAGGGCGGGGCCCGCGAAGAACGTCTGGGGGCTCGGATCGAAACCCACCACCGTGACCCGCGCCGGCAGCAGCGTCGAGTTCTCGTCCGTGGCCGTGACCTTCAGGGAACCCGTGGCGGGGAGGTCGATATCGACCGTAGCGGTGTCGCCCGGGTTGAGGCTGATCGGATGCAACACAGGCGAGGCGGCACCCCCTTCGAAGAGGGTTCCATGGCGGCCTGCAATCACGCTGTAGCCCGTCGGTGACGTCGGTGTGGGCACGTCTCCGCTGTAGCAGCCGGCCGAGTCGGTTCGGAAATGGGTTGCGACCTCCCCGGCTCCGACCGGACCAGCGAATGTCGCCACGGTCACCCTTGAATCCGGGGCCGGCACGCCACCGACCGTGACGCAACCCTCGACCCGGGCCTTGGCCAATCCTCGCACCCGGATGTCGAGATCGATGGTGTTTCCACCGGTGCCATCTCCGACACCGAAGTACCGCGTCCAGGTGTGGCTTGCGAGGGCAGGGATCGTCACACCGGTCTGAATGCCGAACAAAGCGAGAACGATGTTGTTCTCTGCGAACACGATGGTGACGCCGCTGATGGTGACGAAGGAGGTCGCCGCGGGGGTCGGCGTCGGGAGGCTCACGAAGGAGTAGTCGACGCCCGCGCCGTCGCCCTTTCCGAAGAAGCCAAGGGCGCCGAGAGCGTTGCTGGTGGCAGGGGGACCGACTCCTGCACCCGGAACATGAAAGACATCCAGTTCCCCGGCCGCGTTCAGCCAGTCTCCCAACAACGCGTCGAGAGGGGCAGCTCCGAAATTCGAGAGCGTCGTCGTCATTGCGACGTGGGAGTCGCGCGCTGCCAGTGTGTAGTCCGTGCAGCCGTCGATGGTCTGGTCGTTGTCGTTGATGTTGGGTGGCACAGCGAGCCCGACGTCACCGATCGACGTGGACGGATTGGCAAAGTCCAACAGATCATCGGGGCCACAGGCGCGAACCACGGCGGGGTTGCCGTCGGTTCCGTCATTCCACACGATGACGCTCGTCGCGTTGATCACGGTTTCGAGGTTCACCATCGGCTGGATCTCGAGGAAGCTCTCGACGCCCGGCGAGCCGATGCGCTCCGCATCGATCAGGTTGCCGCCGTACTGGCCGACGCTGTAGAGATCGCGCTGGCCGCCGTCCTGAACGACGAACCGGGCGACACAGCTCTCGAGCATGAAGTCGCCCACCCGGCCGTGGGCCAGGGGGCCGGACAGAAGATCGGCCGGATTCGTGATCGGGTAGGCGCTGGCCGGAGGATTGTGATCAAACGACGCACCCTGGGTCAGCGTCTGGCCGTCGCTGGCGCGATTGGCCGATACCAGCAGGATGTTGCTGTCTTGCAGGCCATCCTCGGGGCCGATCGTTGCCGTGAACGACCCGGGCGGGCCTTCGACGACCGGGACCGCGAGCGGGCTGAAGTTGAGCGTGACCGTCGGTGGCGTGCTGAAGGCGCCGACGAAGTGGAAATTGACCTGCACCGAGCAGTCCGTGACCTGCTGGAGGGGCGTCGGTGAGTCGATCACGATCTTCGTCGCTGGATTGCAGCTGAACGCCATCATCCAGAGGCTGACAGTCAGGAGCGAGACAAGCAGATGCAATGAGCGCATGAAAAACCTCGGCTTAGGGAGCTCAACTGCGTGCGCCCCGACGGTGGATCCGCTGCGTTCGGTAGTCTACCCGGGAATTCCCCACGAATTCAACCATATGGGTGGATTTTCCGACGTCAACGAGGCTATTGTACGGTTTCCTGGGGAGGAATGACGATGCTGGATTGCGCTCGTTCGCTTGCTGCCGTGTTCCGCCTGCCCGTTCGCTGGGCCGGCGGGTTGGTGTTGCCTCTACTGCTCGCGGCGACGCCCGCCGCGGCCGTAAGCGT
>JAFDCZ010000246.1 GCA_019312665.1 Deltaproteobacteria bacterium
CCCGATCCGGACAACGCCGTTTTGTACGGTGGTCCGCTGGTGATCCTGACCTCTCGCGTCAGCGCGTCAGCTTCGGAGATCCTCGCCGGCGCCCTCAAGGATTATGGCCGCGCCGTCGTCGTTGGAGATGACCACACGTTCGGGAAGGGCACCGTGCAGAGCCTCTTCCCGTTGCGACCCGGGCTCGGCGCGCTCAAGGTGACGACCGGCTTGTTCTTCCGGCCGGGTGGAACGTCGACCCAGCATGCCGGCGTCGCCGCCGACGTGGTCACGCCTTCGCTCTTCGCAACCGATGAATTCGGCGAGAGCGCACTCTCCTATTCGCTGCGTGCTCCTTCGATCGATTCCTTCCTCGAAAACGGGGGCCACCAGGAAGGCTGGAAGCCCGTTTCGCCTGAGGTGGTCGAGGAGGTGGTCGAGGAGCTGGCGCGCCGTTCTGAAACGCGACAAACCAGCGACGAGTTCTTCGAGACGATTCGCGAGGAACTCGCCAAGAGGGAGGCCTCGGAAGGTGTCGTTCGCCTGGCCGATCTGGTTGCCGAACGAGAAGAGAATGGCACCGATCCGCTCGCAGCCAACGAAAGCGGCCCGGCCCCGGGCAACGCAAGTGCAGCGGTTCCCGAGGAAGCCAAGGCGGACGACGACAAGCTCACGCCCCACGCCGAGGAAGCGTTGCGCGTGTTGGGCGATCTGATCCTCCTCTCGAAGTGACGCGACTAAGCTGATGCGCATTTTGTGGACTCTTCTGGGTGTGGCCGCGTTCATCGGGCTGCTCGTCATGACGACCCTGCGCGGCAGCCAGGTGGAGTGCGAGGTCTGCGTGGTGACGAAGACCGGCGGCCATTGCTCCAAGGCGTCTGGCAACGACCGCAACGAGGCCATGATCGGAGCCCTGCGAGCCGCCTGCGGAACCGCCGCGGGCGCCATGGACGACGAACTGGCCTGCACCGACCGGGCACCCCAGCGCGTCACCTGCGAGCCCTAGCCGACGGGGCGCTACACTCGGAGGCCGACCCTCCCGTTTCCTTTGGAGCCAACCGTGGTCATTCAAATTCTCAGCTCTCCGCCGCCCGAACCCGAGGAGATCGTCGGCCGGCTGGATCAGGCGATCCGCGCGGGCCTGCCGGAGGCTGAAATCGTCGTTCGCGCGCTGAGCCCAGGCCACTTCGAAATCGAGGTGGTCTCCGCCGGCTTCGAAGGTCTCTCGCGGGTGAAGCAGCAGCAGGCTGTCTACACAACGATCAAGCATCTGATGGCGGGCGATGCCGCTCCGGTCCATGCAATCGACCGGATGGTCACGCGCACGCCCTGAGCTGTCGTCACCCACCGGCCCAGCGCAAATGGATCCTCGCTATCGAAGCGCGTTGAATCGCGACGTCTCGCCCGCACGACCCGACGAGTTCGCGCCGCTCCGCATCGGCCCCCTCGAAGTCGCCTCGCCCATCGTACTCGCGCCCATGGCTGGGGTGACGAATGCGCCGTTCCGAAACCTTTGCCGGAAGTTCGGCGGAGGCCTCTTCGTCAGTGAGATGATCACGGCTCGCGCGCTCGTCGAGGGCAACGCCAAGAGCCACAAGCTCGCCGATTTCGCGCCGGACGAGAACCCGCGCAGCTTGCAGCTCTACGGAGTCGACCCGAAGAGCATGGCAGAGGCCACCGCGTGGTTGGTCGGCGAAGGACGCGTCGACCACATCGATCTGAACTTCGGCTGCCCGGTGCGGAAGGTGACGCGCAAGGGGGGAGGAGCCGCCATTCCGGCTCGCCCCGCTCTGCTCGCAAAGATCGTGCGCGCGGTGGTGAAGAGCGCCGAGGCCGTGCCCGTGACCATCAAGTTCCGCATCGGCATCGATGAGCGCCTGACGACGTTTCTCGACACCGGGCGCATTGGAGAGCAGGAGGGCTGCGCCGCCGTTGCCTTGCACGCGCGAACCGCCGCTCAACTGTATGACGGCGAGGCGGATTGGGCAGCCATCGCCGAGCTGAAGCAGACCGTCCGAGGAATTCCCGTGCTCGGCAATGGCGACATCTGGGAGGCCTTCGATGCCTTGCGCATGATGCGTTCGACCGGTTGTGACGGCGTGGTGGTCGGCCGCGGTTGCCTCGGACGTCCCTGGCTGTTTCGCGATCTCGAACAGGTCTTTGCTGGACGTGAGCCCCAGGATCCGCCCAACTTCGGTGAAGTGCAGGCGACAATGCTCGAACATGCGCAGCTCCTCGCCGATTTCTTTGGCGAGGTATCTGCCATGCGTGCCTTTCGCCGCCACGCCACCTGGTACACGAAGGGCTTTCCGGGCAGCGCCCAGCTACGCGGTCAATTGATCCGGGTGACGACCCTGGCCGGGCTCGAAAAGGTCCTCGAAGCCGTCGACCCGAACCTCCCCTTCCCGCCAGAAGCCATGCGTGTCCCGCGCGGCAAGAAGTCCGGCACCCAGAAGGTCGCCCTGCCGGAAGGCTTCTTCGATCACCTGGCGGATGACTCGCCTGTGGACCCGGATGCGGAGCTGGCGATCTCGGGAGGCTGAGTGGGATCAGAGTTCGACCCCGGCATCGCGTAGGAGTGCGGTCAGCGTTCTCTTCATGACCGATCGGGCCCGGGCCATCGAGAGGCCCTGGCTGTGACGCAGGACTTCCCAGGTGAGAGGGCTCGTTGCGGCCGCCAAGGCCTCGACCGTCTCCAACTGCTCGTCCTTCGATCCACTCGTCAACTCTCGGCGAAACAGCCGTTTGATTTCTTCCCCATGCAGCCGGAGTGCATCCTGGGTCACCCGCCAGGCTTGCTCACCCTCGTTACCGACCAGGATCCGCACGGTGAGTGAGCGCGTGAAGGGCACGGTGGCCTCGAGGAACGCGGAGCGGACTTCGCAGAAACGTTCGAGCCGCTGCCCGATCGGCTCGTCCTCGGAAATCTTCTTCAACAGAGGTGCGCAGCGCTGCATGCCGACTTCGACCACCGCATCAGAAAGCTCAGCAAGATCTCGAAAGTGGTTGAAGATCGACCGACGTGAGACATCCGCGCGTTCGGCGATTTCATCCGCACTCGGCTGGAGAACCCCGTCCTCCACGAGGTCGAGACATGCGTCGCAGATCGCCAACCGCGATTTCACCCGTCGGTCGAGTCGTCCGTCGACAGGGAGGATGCGGCTCGTTCCGGCCATGCCCTACTTGACTTCCAGGCCCTTCAACGAACCCTCCGCCCGCCAGTCCTCGAGGATCTTGAAAAATGCCGGGGAACCGCCCCCGTAGAAGCCATCCTGGGCACTTCGTTCGGAGGACTTGCCTTCGTTGTTGTAGTAGCCCGGTGTGCAGTTCTCGAAGAAATCGCCCGTGACCTGGGCCTTCTCGATGCAGTGGTCGACCCACTCGGCTTCACCTTCTTCCGTCACCTCGACGGAGCGGGAACCGACGTCCATCCCCTTCGTGATGATGTAGGTGAGATGTTTGGCCTGTTCGTTGAGCAGGTGCGGGTAGCTCGCCGTGAAGCCAGCCTGGGGGTTGCTCATGATGAAGCAGTTCGGGAAACCCCGGGCGTGCATGCCGTGAAGCGTGCGAACACCACCCGCCCACGTATCCGCCAAGGTCTTGCCGCCGCGACCGTAGACCTGGAAGCCGGCCCGTCGCGAGAAGTCAGTTCCGACCTCGAAGCCGCTGGCGTAGATCAGGCAATCGAGCTCGAACTCCTGCCCTCCGACGACGACACCCTTCTTCGTGATCCGCTCGACACCACGCCCTTCGGTATCGACGAGCGTCACATTCTCGCGATTGAAGGCTTCCAGGTATTCATTGTGGAAGCACGGGCGCTTGCAGAACTGACGGTAGTAGGGTTTCAGCGCCTCCGCGGTGGCAGCATCCTTGACGACGGACTCCACCCGGCCACGAATCGACTCCATCTTCTCGAAGTCGGCGTTCTCTGCAGCGCGGGCCATCCCTTCCGGTGAGAAATCGTTGGCTTTGCCCTTCCGGATACCGACCAGGAGGTTCGTGATGATGTCGGTCCAGCCGTCGTTGACGAGATCTTCCTCTTGAGGAATCCCCGAGACGAGTGAGTTGAAATTGTCCATGCGGTGTTGGTGCCATCCGGACGTCAAGGTCTCGGTCCATTCCGGATCGGTGATCGGGTTGTCCTTCACGTCGATGGAAGACGGCGTGCGCTGGAAGACGTAGAGGTGCTCGGCCGCTTCGCCCACGTGGGGAACGCATTGCACGGAAGTCGCACCCGTGCCGATGATGCCGACGCGCTTGCCGCGAAGCCCCGTCAGGTTCCCTTCCGAATCACCGCCCGTGTACCGGTAGTCCCAACGACTGGCGTGAAACGAGTGCCCCTCGAATTCCTCGATTCCAGGAATGCCCGGCAGCTTCGGCCGATTGAGAGGGCCCGTCGCGAGGCAGAGGTAGTGTGCCTTCATGCGATCGCCGCGGTTCGTCGAGATGATCCAGCGAGCCTCGTCCTCATCCCAATGAAGTTCTTCGACCCGGGTCTGGAAGCAGACGTCGCGGTACAGATCGAACTTGCGGGCGATCGCCTGGCTGTGGTCGAGGATCTCCTTTCCGAACGAGTACTTCTCTTTCGGCATGTAGCCGAGCTCTTCGAGGAGCGGCAGGTAGGTATAGGATTCGATGTCGCAGGCGATCCCGGGGTAGCGGTTCCAGTACCAGGTGCCGCCGAAATCTCCCGCTGGGTCGATCAGCCGGATGTCCTCGACGCCGGCCTGCCGCAATCGGGCGCCGGCCAGAAGCCCGCCAAAGCCGCCTCCGATCACGATCACCTCGACTTCATCCGTCAGAGGCTCGCGCTCGAAGCCCGGCTCCACGTAGGGATCGTCCAGATAGTGAGCAAAGCGTCCCTCGACCTCGACGTACTGCTCGTTGCCATCTCCCCGAAGCCGGCGATCGCGCTCTTGCCGGTACCTCTGCCGGAGGGTCGTCGGATCGAAGCCGAGCCCCTCGGTGGCTCCACCTTCCACGGATCCATCCTGTCCTGAAGTCGTCATTTCCGCTCCTTCCGTCCACTTCGTCGCGCGATGAGGGTCAACGAGCTGCACTCCAAGTGCAGCTCGAACGCCCTGGTCGGGCGTTCTGAGGGTGCGGTGGGCTCGCTCCCAGATGCAGCCGGAACAATATTGCACTATTAGTGCATATTCAACCTCGACGATCCGGAGAGAGCTCGCGGGTGTCCGGCACGCCAGTCGGCGCTAGCGTGGCCTCTCCGGAAGGAGAACCCTCGCCCATGGAACGTCTTCGTGATCGGATTGCCGTCATCACCGGTGGCGCCAGTGGCATCGGCCGCGGCATGGCGGAGGCCTTTGCCTCCGAAGGAATGAAGCTGGTGATCGCGGACATCGAATCCGCGGCTCTCGAGAGCACGGTCTCCGAGCTTCGTGAAGCCGGCGCAACCGTGATCGGCGTAGAGTGCGACGTTTCGAAGGCGGATTCGGTGGCGCAGCTTGCCGAACGCACGCTCGAGGAATACGGCGCGGCCCACGTCCTGTGCAACAACGCGGGTGTCGCCGGTGGAATGGGAGGCCCGATCTGGGAGGCCACTCTCGACGAATGGGATTGGGTGATGGGCGCGAACCTGATGGGCGTCATCCATGGTATTCGCAGCTTCGTTCCGATCTTGCTGGAGCAGGACGAGGGGCATGTGATCAACACGGCGTCGATCGCCG
>JAFDCZ010000247.1 GCA_019312665.1 Deltaproteobacteria bacterium
GGGCCCCGACACGATGGTCGAGAGATCCAGTACGCGAACCCCCGCCAAGGGGCCCGTGGGCTTCCCGCCAATCTCTACGCGCATGACGCATCCTCCAGAGGAAGGCGTCCAGCGTAGCCCGTTGGCTCAGTCCCCCGCGTAGGCGGTTTCGGAGTGCTCGGCGAGGTCGAGGCCTTCGTACTCGGCATCCTCGTCGACTCGCAGATCGCCAAGCAGGGCCTTCAATCCGTAGAGGATCGCGACCGTGGCGATGGGTGCGAAGAGGGCGACGAACACGATGCTCTGGGTCTGGATCCAGAGCTGCCCCAGCCATGTCACGCCTTCGGGCAACGCGAAGTCGGCGATGAAGATCCCGGTGGCGAGGGCGCCCCAGGTTCCGCCGACGCCGTGGACGCCGAACACGTCGAGCGAATCGTCGTAGCCGAACCGGGGCTTGAGGAAGGCGACGGCGGCGTAGCAAATGGCCGCGCCGACACCGCCGACACCCAGTGCGCCAACCGGCGTGACGAACGCGCAAGCGGGGGTGATGACGACGAGCCCCGCGACGGCGGCAGTGGCCGCTCCCAGGACGGTGGGCTTGCCGTGGTGGAGCTGCTCCAGCAGCGCCCAGACGAGGACGGCTGCAGCGGCCGCGGTGTTGGTCGTGATGAAGGCCAGGCCGGCGGTGCCATCCGCAGCGAGTTGGCTGCCAGCGTTGAAACCGAACCAACCGACCCAAAGCATGGCGGCGCCGATGACGGCGAAGGGGAGGTTATGAGGCGGCATCGGCTCTTTTCCGTAGCCGCGGCGCGGGCCGAGCACGAGGGCCGCGACCAGAGCGGAGTAACCGCTCGACATGTGCACGACGAGCCCGCCGGCGAAATCCAGTGCGCCGAGTTTCGCGCCAATGAATCCGCCGCCCCAGACCATGTGGGCGAGCGGGCAGTAGACGACGATCAGCCAGATCGTGATGAAGAGCAGGTAGGCCGAGAACTTCATGCGCTCTGCGAATGCGCCGAGCATGAGGGCCGGTGTGATGATCGCGAACATCCCCTGGAACATCACGAAGACGTAGGTAGGGATCGTGCCGGAGACCGATTCGGGCGTGATGCCGTCCAGCAGGAACATCGAGAAATCGCCGACGAGTGCGTTGCCCTCCCCGAAGGCCAGGCTGTAGCCGACCACGATCCAGACCACGCCCGCCATGGCCGCGGAAATCATGCACTGCATGAAGATGGAGAGCACGTTCTTCGAGCGGACGAGACCGCCGTAGAAGAGTGCCAGGCCAGGCAGCGTCATCATCAGGACCAACGCGGTACTGGTCAGCATCCAGGCCGTATCGCCGGCCGAAAGCTCGTCCTCGGCGAACGCGGGGCTCGCCGACAAGGCAAGGGCGAGAAGAGGCAGAATGCGAAAGATGAGCGACGGCATGGAGCCCTCCGGGTCGGGTGACACCCCGGGGAGAGCAAGCCCCGTGCCATGAGAAAGCTCCTGAGGAAGGGTCGCCCGGAGCTCGACGCCGAAAACCGCACAACTCCTGAGCATGCCTGCCCGATTCCTGGGCAGACCTTCGCACGTTCGAGCCGGCCACCGCTCACGGTGTGGTCTGCCAAGCGCGGCTCGCGACAAGACGTTGCACGTGTGGAACCCTTCCGCCGGTGAACGAACGCTTCCCCGATGCAAGGATCCTGGCGTTTCGTGGGCAGATGCCGCGGATCGGGTCGGGTGCCTGGATCGCGCCCGGCGCCAGTGTCATCGGCGATGTCGAGATCGGTGCAGGTGCGAGCATCTGGTACGGCTGTGTGCTCCGCGGCGATGTCCACCGCATCCGCATCGGGGATCGGAGCAACGTGCAGGACGGTGCGATCCTCCACGTGACCCGCGACAGGTTTTCAACCGACGTCGGCCAGGAAGTGACGATTGGCCATCGCGCTGTCGTGCATGGCTGCCAGGTAGGGGATGGTGCCCTGATCGGAATCGGCGCGATCGTCCTGGATGGCGCTCGGGTGGGCGAGGAGGCCCTGGTGGGTGCCGGGGCCGTGGTGGTGCCAGGCGGCGAAGTGCCTCCCCGCACCCTCGTGGTCGGAACGCCCGCGAGGGTCGTGCGAGAGCTCGATGACAATGAGATCGAGCAGCAGCGGCGCCGAACGCTTTCCTACGTCGAGCTGGCTCGGGCGCACGCCGATTCCTAGTCCTTGGGCGGATTTCTACTCTCCAGCAAGGCGATCAACGGGATTCATTCGGAAGTACGGGAGCGCTCTGAGGCTCAAACGCCCATGGCGCCGCGCGTGTGGGAGTTGCTCGACTAACGTTCGCGCGCCGCGAGCCCGCATGCACCCAGGAGTACGAAACCTCCCATCCAGACCCAGGCGATCGTCGGCTCGTCGATTCCTGTGACCAACCCACGGCTGACTGGGCTCTCGTATCGGCGCTTCGGGTCTTCCATTGCTGCGACGCGATCTCGCTCTGTTGCGGACCAGCTGGCTCCCGAAGCTGCAAGCAAGACAGGGAAGCCCGTCTCGAGGATGGCATTTTCCCGGAAGGCGACGGTCAGGTTTCGCTGCGCTCTCGCCAGGTCGTCCCCATGCTTGCCAGCCGTCTGTAGATATCGATCTCGACGGAACAGGTGGACGCGGAACTCATGCAGGTATGGATCCGTGATCGGATTGTAGGTGGCCAGGAACTCCCGATAGCGATCGTCCGAGCCTTCCCGCCGCAGCGTGGCGCCAGCTTCCGTTCCTCGCGTCGAATCGAGCGTCGAAAGCTCGTCGAGCGTGAAACGAGATCGAAAGCGGGCGACTTCCCGAAGCTCGTGCAGGTGCCCGTATTCGAGCATCACACCTTCGTTCTGGAGCAGAAACCCCAGGCCCGGGATGCGACTCGCGTAGTTGGCGATGCGGCTGGGTGTGTTGAGCAGGCTGGCGCCCAGCAGCAGCCAGGCAAGAGCAGCCACCGCGCAGAAACCCCGCAGGCCCCGCGCCGTGCCATCTCTGGCAGCCGGCCCCAAGGCCCCGGCAACCAGGCCGAGCTGAACCCCGCTCGCAGCGAGCGCATTGATCGCGAGGTCGCGGAGATCCCAGTGGCGCGAGGGTGTCATCCACTGGATGGCTTCGTCGAGGATGCCTACTGAAGCACCGAGCAGGGCAGCTGCGGGATACACCCACGCGCCCGGAAGGCGGTAGGCCAACGCGCGAGCCGCGAGGACGCCCAGAGCCCCGTACTCGAGCAGGTGCACGGCTTCTTCCGGATTCTTCCGGAGATAGAAGGCGCCGCCTACGTAGGCGAGAGCGACCCCGATCAGAACCCAGATGCGGCGGTTTGGGCCAGGCTCCGCGATGCGGAGCCGGCGCCACGCGGCCCAAGCGGCGGCTCCGATCCCTGCCAGGACGATGAAGAGGAAGAATCCACTGCCCACCGTCGCCTCGACCAGGTGTTGGGCCTGGCGCGCAAGCGGAATGGTCAGCAGCACGAGCAACGCGGTCACGAGAAAAGCGATCCACGCGCGGGCTTCGCCTTGTGACTCGTTCTGGAGGTTCTTCACACCTCGACGGTCGCGCCCAATGCCTCGGGCGGCAAGCGATCGAAGCGATTGCGGCTAGGTAACGAGCGCGCGGAGAACCAGGACCATCGCCGCGACCACGAGCCAGCCGGCTGCGCCCAGGCCAAGCGAGACGAAGATGCCGCGCATCGGATCGAGTTGGTCGCCTTGGCCTCTGTCGTGTGTTGCAGCCTGCACCGTGGCATCGGACCTGTTGGTCATCGTCCAGCATCCCCCCGAAAGGCGTCTGTTCGACTGCGGATGCGACGGCACGAGGCGGTCGTCTCCGACTGGAACGAAACATCCCAGATGGGGCGACACGCTGCGGTGACGCGAATCACAGCTGGCGAATTCGGGCTCAGCCGGCCGAAGACCGGGCGTAGAGGAGCAATGAAAGCCAGGCCGCGATCAAACATATCCCTCCGACGGGGGTGATTGGACCCACCCATCGCGGGCCACCGAGGACCAGGACGTAGATCGACCCCGAGAAGAATACGATCCCGGCGCTGAAAAGTTTCATGGCCCAGGGTGCCGAGAGGCCCCCGTTGGATGCGGTCAAGGCGAGCACCAGCAATACGACGGCATGCAGGAGGTGGTACTCGACCGCCGTGTTCCAGCTAGCGAGGCTCTCGGGGGTCAGGCGTGCCTTCAAGGCGTGGGCCCCGAACGCGCCGAGCACGACACCGGAAGCGCCAAGCAGGGATGCGATGGTGATCCAGGTCCGCATCCCTCAGGCCACCACGCCCTGCGCGCGAAGCGCCGCCAGATCCTCGGCGTCCACGCCCAACTCTTCGAAGATCTCGGTCGTGTGTTCACCCAATGAGGGAGCGGGTCGCCGCAAGCTCGAAGGGGTGGCACTGAAGCGCTCGGGCGGACGTGCCTGCCGCATGCGGCCTGCCACCGGGTGATCGCTCTCGACCACCAGTTCGTTGGCCTCGAGCTGCGGGTGGGTGAGGAGGTCTTGTCGGCTCAGCACGGGGGCCGAGGGTACATCCTCCGCTTCGAGGCGCTCCAGCCATTCGGCGGTCGTTCGGGCTCGGAAGACTTCCGCGGTCATCATCAGGCGGTCGCCCGCGTGCATGATGCGCCCGGCGGCCGTTTCGAAGCGCGGATCCTCCAGCCACTCTTCGTGTTCGATCGCGCGGCACAGGCCCTTCCATTCGCTGTCGGAAACCGCGCCGGCCGTCAGGTAGCCGTCGGCGGTCTCGAAGATCAGGTCCTGGGCGTAGCGTGCACGACGGTCGCGTTGGCCCTCGCCAATGAACGTGTGGCCAGCCATGCCTTCGGGCCACGCGAAGGCGACCATCGCATCGAGCATGGCGAGACGAAGATGTTGGCCCTCGCCGGTGCGCTCGCGATGAAAGAGCGCTGCGGTGATCGCCTGGGCGGCGGTGATCGCAGTGAGCTTGTCCGGCACGATCAAACGAACCATGCGCGGGCGACCGGTATCGCGATCCGCTTGAATGGCGGCCAGTCCCGACAGGGCTTGTACCACCGGGTCGTAGACCTTCTTGTGGGCGTAGGGGCCCTTCTCGCCAAAGCCGCTGATCGAGCAGTACACGAGATCGGGCTTGATCTTGCGAAGGGCTTCCTCGCCGATCCCCATCCGTTCGGCGGCGCCTGGGCGGAAGTTCTGCACGAAGACATCGGCGGTCGCCACCAGCCTTTCGAGCAGGCCGAGGCCTTCTTTCTGTTTCAGATCGATGACCACCGAGCGCTTGTTGCGATTCGAGGTCACGAAGGTCGCCGAGAGCCCATCTCGGCGCGCACCCATCACGCGCACCAGGTCTCCTACGCCCGGCGCTACGACCTTGACGACGTCGGCGCCCTGAT
>JAFDCZ010000248.1 GCA_019312665.1 Deltaproteobacteria bacterium
GGGGTCGCCGGAACCCGACCGATCCCTCCAATCTCGCTCACGAACCCCAACGCAGTCGAAAGCTCGCGCCATCGCTCCACTTGCGACCAGAGGTCGAAGCCCAGCCGCTCAGCGCACGCAATGTTGCTGGCGGGTTGAATCAATCGCAGACGACGCCTCGGCCCCTTCCGCACCGGAACCTCGCCGCGCTCTTCGGCGGTTGGAATCCGGGCGAGCTCCATCGCCGGGAACAGGTTTCGCATCGTCCATGCGTAGGCCATCCCCGCCAGGGCGAGCAGCAACACGAGGCCCGCAACCAGGAGCGGGTAGTAGAAGGGAATCCGACCACGCGGATCGCCTTTCGCGCGATCGGAAGCGTCGCCCATGGCCTAGCGGCCCGAATCCTCGCCATCGACCGCGGAATCCCGCCCGTTCCCTCGCTGATAACGACGAAAGACCGGCGGCGGCGCTTCTTCATCGGCCGCAACCCGGCCAACGCGCGCACGCTGCCGATCACGAAGCTTGTACGCGGCATAGGAGCCGAACGCCAGGATGATCGTGACGATGGTGGTCGCCATGATGATGGTCGAGAGAATCGGAATCAGATCGAATTTCATGCCCTGCCCCTAGATGCGCCCTTTTCGCTCGAGCTTTCCCCAGCTCATCTGCGTACCCATCAACTCTTCGAGGGTCGCCATCACCTTGCATACGTCGATGACGGTGATGAAGAAGACCCGGTAGTAGACCGCATAGAACGCGAGCCGCAGATCCTCCTCTTCGATGGCCACGCAGAACAGCGCGGCCGCGATGTCGAGGATGGTGAGCTGCGTCCACCAGAAGAACAGAAGCTCCGTCATGCCGTACTTGATTCCGACGATCACGAAGAACACGTTGGCGAAGATGTTCATCGCCGGCCAAACCAGCCCTTCGAACACCATGTACCAGAGGATCAGACTGTTGGCCGGTGTGGCGAACGGCTTCCACAGCAGGTTCGAGTGCTTGCGAACCGCCTGAAGGATTCCCCGGGTCCAGCGATAGCGTTGCTTCAAGAGGTCGAGCAGCTCTTCGGGCGCTTCGGTCAGCGCCACGCAACGACGCTCGTACACCACCTTGAAGCCTGCCAACAAGAGCTTCAGGGTCAGGTCGCAATCTTCCGCGTAGGTGTCGTGCTCGTAGAGCCCGACCTCGAAGAGCGCCGACTTCCGGAACATCCCGATCGGGCCCGGAATGATGTTGACCATCCGAAAGAAGCCCTGGGCCTTGCGGGCCATGTTCAGGCCTTCGATGTACTCGAGGGCCTGTAGCTTGGAGATCAGGTTCTCGCGGTTGATGACCTTCACGTTTCCGGCGACCGCAGCGATCGATGGATCCATGAAATGCTTCACGCCTTCTCGAACCGTATCCGGGGTGAGCCGCGAGTCCCCGTCCATGCACAACACGATCGAGCCTCGGGCCGAGCGGATGCCGCGGTTGAGGGCACGGCTCTTGCCTCCGTTGGGCTTTCGAATCACCCGTACTTCGGCGCCACCCTC
Organism: Deltaproteobacteria bacterium; assembly: GCA_019312665.1. Taxonomy (GTDB): domain Bacteria; phylum Myxococcota_A; class UBA9160; order UBA9160; family UBA6930. Next base: position 1,512 of record JAFDCZ010000248.1, read on the forward strand.
GTGTCGGCCTGCCATCTCGTTGGCCTTCCGATAGGTGTCGTCTGTCGATCCGTCGTCGATGACCAGAATCTCGTAGTTCGGATAGTCGAGTTCGAGCAGCGAGCGGATCGAGCTCTGGACGACGGTGCCCTCATTGAAGCAGGGCACGATGATCGAGACCATCGGGTACTGCCGCATGTCCGGCAGTTCCTGGTCTTCCAGCTGGTCCAGGTAGGAGAACCAGAGAAGGCCCAGGTAGCGGATCACGAGCAGGACCAGGAAGCCGAACAGCACCACGACCGAGACGCGGACGAACGCATCCTCCAACACGAACTGGGTGGCGAGCACCTGCCGGTGGAGGATCACGCTGAGTGTCACGAGCCCCAGTGCGAGGAGCACGAGGGCGATGGTGTAGCGATGCTTCATTCACGCACCGGGAGCCGGTAGCGCAGGCCCACGTGGACGAAGTCCGAGGCGTAGACCTCGCCGTCACGAAGGGATTCGTAGTGGTCGTAGCGAAGCGAGAGCCGGAGGGCGTCGGTCATCTCCCAGCTCAGCTCGGGTGCGATCCGATAGGTCGTCCCCTGGCCGCCGTCCGAATGGATGCGGCCGTACTCGCCGATCAGGATCAGATCGAGCCGATCCCACAGACGCGTCTTGAAGCGCAGGCCCAACGCGTAGGTCAGCAGATCGTTGGGCGAGTAGTAGAGATCCGAGGCCTCGCTGTAATCGCCCGCCGAGGCGATTGCCAACAGATCGATCTCGACCGGGCGCTTCACCAACGCGTAGCCGAGCACGCTTCGTGTGGCCCAGAAGGTCGGATCATCCGAGTAGCGGCCAGCCTCGAGACGCGTCCAGCTCGTGAAGCGCTCACCGTTGTACATATGCACCAGGAAGGCCGTCGATCGGTCCACCCCCTCCAACGCACTCTCGATCGAGCGGACGTCGGGGAGTGCGTCCGCGTGACGGAGGTCGATCTGCACGGCATGCCGATAGCCGAGGAAGCGTGTTGCGAACGCCCTGACACGGGGCGACGCTCCGGCGCCTGCATAGCGTGCCGCGCCGAGCTCCCCACCCCATTCCCAGCGCTCATCGGCGCGCTCGGAGAAACCCAGGCGGAAGCCATAGGCCTGGATTCGCTCCTCGCCGCTTTCGATGCGTGGCGCATCCAGCTCGAGCGACCACCTGCGACCGGGGCGAGGCGAGTAGGAAGTCCGGCTCAGCGCAGTCGATACGCTGAAGCCGCCATTGTCTTCGAAGTACGAGAAGCCCGGTTCGAAGGCTGGCGCCATTTGCAGCTCCAACGCATCCAGCTGTTGACGCGCATCGGCGTGCTCCGGATCTTCGACGAGGACCTCGCGGTAGGTTGCGTCGGCCAGGCGTTGCACGCCCGACCAGGCATGCACGTTGCCCAGGCCCACCCGTACCCGCAGATCGTCGGGCTGCTCCTGCACCAGGGCCTCGAACTGGCTGCGAGCGGGGCCATACTGGCCGCGCCAGCTCGTCACCTCCGCCAGCTCTGTACGCAGCAGCCGATCGTCCGGCGAACGAGCGAGGATTTCGCGGTACAGCGCCTGGGATTCCGCATAGTCCGCGTTCCAAGCTGTGAAGTGGGCAAGCTCGAGACGGGCCTGATCATCTTCCGGATGGGCTTGGAGGTGACGGCGCAGCATCCCACGCGCTTTCCGGTAGTGGCCCTCGTGGCCGAGCCGAACCGCGAGTTCGACCGGTGAGGCCTGCGCCGCCTGAACCTGCTCGAGCAACTTCGTGGCGGCCGGGTGATTGGGATGGGCTAACAGCACGCTCTCGAGTTCCCGAGCGGCATCGCCCAGCTCACCTTCGCTGCGCAGGGTCTCCGCACGCACGATGCGAAAGACCGGTTCGTCGGGATACCGCGAAAAGCCGTACTCGAGCCAACGATCGGCCAGGCCGATGCGCTCAGCGGCCCGGAACACACCCACGGCCTCAGCAACGACTGCCGGATCGTCCCGAAACGCCGGAAGTGCCAGAACGTAGTGTGCGACCGCACCCGGCGCGTCGTCCAGGTAATAGTTCGCCCGGCCGAGCGCGAGACGGACCTCGGCATCGTTCGGGTCTGCCGCAACCACCGCCTGCAGTGTGACGATGGCATCGAGCTCCCGGCCCGCCCAGAGTTGGGTCAGGCCGATCTCGCGCTGCAGCGAGAGATCGCCGCGCCGCTCCGCGGCCAGCACCTCGTACAGCGCCAGTGCCGGGCGGTAGTCGCCGGCCCAGGAAAGCTCACGGGCTTCGCTGAGACGGGCGTCTTCCGCGGGCTCCGCCAACGCGCCGATTGCCAGCACGCAGGCCAGGCCGAGCAGTGCCCAAGGGGCGACTCTCACGCCTCTTTGCCTCGAAACACGCGGCCCTCTTCCACGCGGGCGATCACCCGCGGTGAGGCATCCAGCGTTTCCACCCAGACGATCCGGGCGCCGCTGCGCGCGCGAAAGCCCGCCGGCGTTTCTTCGGCTTCGTCCTGTAGGCGGTAGCGGTGCCCGTCGACCGCCGCCTCGCGGACTCCGTCCGTCCCCTCCGAAATCAGGTGGACCTCCCCGTCGAGGGGAGAGGTGAGCAATTCCAGCTCGCCGGAGAGCGCGTGGAACACGGCCTCGATGAGCGGGTACTTCTCGACCGGCTCGCCCGGTCGGTCATCCGCATCCTCTTCGATCAGTCGCGCTTCTCTCTCGTAGAGCCTGTCCACGTAGGGAGGCTCGATCGCATCATCCGCCAACCGGTCGGGCTGAAGGGTGAGCAAACGGCAAAGCGCCTTCGGCTTCACCGCCTGGGCTCCCATGAAGCTCTCCGCAGCACCCGCCATCTCCTCATGGACGCGGCGAACAGCGGCCCGGGCACCCTCCGTATCCGCGTCGACGAGCAACGCCACCAGGCGCCGGTCTCCAAGCTCGGCGATGAAATCCTCGGCGCGGATGCACTTGGCAAGCACGTCGCGAAACTGCTCGATGAAGGCCTTGCTAGGGCCCTCGACGAAACGGAACTCGTAACCCACCAGGCTCACCGGAACGCCGGCATCCTCCGCCCAGCTTCGCACCTTCACGATCGTTCCCTCGAGATCTGTAGGATCGAGGTTCCGCGGCATCAGCATGCGGGGCGCCATCTCGGTATCGATCTTTGGCCAACGCTCCGAACCAGGCGGCCGTTCGCGCAACAATGACATCATCGTGGCGCGCAGCTCGCGCTCATCCACGGGTTTCTGCAACGTGGCATCGGCCCCCGCAGCCAGGGAACGTGGGGCCTCTCCGGGGCCCGCGTGGGACGAGCAGAGCATCACGACCGGTGCCGTGACACCACTTTCGCGGAGAATTCGGCACAGCCCGATTCCGTTGAGCCGTGGCATGCGCGCACCCATCACGATCAAATCCGGGCACACCTCGGCGGCGGCTCGAAGGCCACTGACGCCATCGATGGCTTCCACGACCTCGATCTTCGAGCCGCACGCGTGCAGCATGGCGCGCCGGGCGTCCTCATCCGACTCGATGACCAGAACCGTCGCGGAAAACGAAGGACGCGCCTCGGGTGCGGGATGCTCCACAGCGACCTCAGCTACAGCACGACGGCCACGGGCCAGACGCTCGATGTCATCGAGGGCGGCGTCATCGAGCAGATCCATCTCTCCGGCCTCGGCTGGAAACGACTTCGCGCGCTTCCGGACAGGGGGCGGCGGCGAAGAAGGGGGCGCGGGCTTCACGACCACCGGAGGCGGTGGAGAAGGGGGCGCGGGCTTCACGACCACCGGAGGCGGTGGAGAGGGGGGCGTGGGTTCAACGACCGCCGGAGGGGGCGCGGCGGGCGCGT
>JAFDCZ010000098.1:0-2268 GCA_019312665.1 Deltaproteobacteria bacterium
ACCTGACGGAGTAGCGCCGTCTCGGGATATTGCTCACGCGAAGTTTCCAGCAGAGCGCGATCGAGTCCCTGAATCTCGTGGTTCAACTGGTCGATCGTGCGCAACAGGGCCTCGAGGCCCGGGAACAACTCCTCCAACTTGGCCTCCCGTACCCGGAGGCAGAAGCCTGCCGTCGTAGCCTTCGGCAAGCGAACCCCCAGCCCCTTGGCCAGGCCCCGCGCCTGGACCACGAGGCTTCCTCGGCTCTCGACGAGCTTGCGGCGAACCGCGAGCAGCGCCCGGTCGCGCTGCACCGCCTCACCCCGATGCTGGATCGGATGCAGCAGCTTCGGATCGGAGCGCCCGAGCCGCGCCAGTTGCTCGGCATCGGCTGCGTCGTTCTTCCGCGAGCTCTGGGTCACGGACTGGACCGCCCGAGGGTTCGCCACGATCACCTCGTGGCCAGCGGCTGCCAACGCTCGGCTCATCCACGGCGAGTGCGTGCCCACCTCCAGCACCACCCGGCAGGTCGGCCAGCCTCTCATCGCTTTCGCCAGCCCTTGGTGCGTGGTCGCGACGCGGAAGCGCGAGATCACCTCTCCTGCCGCATCCAGCGTACAGCCGTGGGTCGTCCGATCGCCCAGGTCCAAGCCGATGGTTTGTTCGGGGATTGTCGTGGTAACTTCGCTCATGGAGTCAGTCTCCTTTGGGCCTCGAGCCCGTTTTTCGTTTGCAGACCTCACGGTACTGCGTGGAGGCTGGCTCCCTCATCCCATCTCGGCCGGGGGTCGGGTGGCCGCGTAGGGAACCGGACAGAGTGTTGCCCTTTGCGGCTTCGCCGCGGGCAACCGACGCGCACGCCGAACGAGGCCTATGCCTGCGCTTTATTTCGCGCACGCTGAGCGGCACCTATGCCTGCGCTTTATTTCCGCCCGGCCTGCGCCCAGCCCCGGCGAGGTGGCCCCAGTAGCAGCACGGCCAATCGCGGGGCGGGGGGCGGTCAGCGCGGAAGTAAAAGCGGAGCCAGGCCCGAGAGTATGCGCCCTCGCGCTGCGAGCTCGGCAAACCGGGTGCAAGCGCGTTCGAGGGTCTGGTGAGCCATGGAGCGCTGGCCGCCCCCCGCCCCGCGATCCGCCACGAGGAGCGAAGCGGCTCCCAACACGTGGAAAAGGCGCATGGCGCATAGGAAGCAGCGGCGGAAGGAATCGGTCAAGAGCGTTTGGGGCCTCGCCTCCTGGGCCCGTCTGGGTTTGGTGGCAGGGTGGGGGCGAGCGGGTATCCTTCCGCCGGCTCGAGACCTTTTAACCCTGTCCGGTGAGGCGGGGAAAGGACCGAGGTGGCGAATCACCCCCCTCATCGCCCGGACGGCGCCCAGCGCACGTCAGGCCCCAGCAACGGATCCGGAACGCGCTCCTCAGAGTCGAGCGCGCCGGAGCCTGCTTCTCTCGTTTCGCAGGTCGTGCTCGACGGGGTTGCGATCGGCCGCGCCCTGATGCGCATCGCCCACGAGATCGTGGAGCGAAACGAAGACCTGGAGAGCCTCTATCTCGTTGGCGTACCGAACGGGGGAGTTCCGCTGGCTCGGCGCCTTGCCAAGAACCTGAATCAGGTGGCGGATCTCGAGCCCCTCGTCGGAATCCTCGACACGACCCTCTACCGGGACGACCTGATCTCGAGCGGAAAGCGGCCGAAGCTGCGCCATACCGAGATGCCATCGGCGGTCGATGACCGGGTGGTGATCCTCGTGGACGACGTGTGCAGCACCGGCCGCACGATTCGAGCGGCAATGGATGCGCTGATGGATTTCGGCCGCCCGCGTGCCGTGCAGGTCGTCGCCCTGGTGGACCGGGGCCACCGGGAGCTACCGATCAAGATCGACTACGTCGGCAAGAACATTCCCACCCAGCGTGCCGACCTGGTGAAGATGCGAACCGAGGACGGCATCCAGGGTGAGCCCCTCGATGTGGTCTTGCTGCAGCCCGAGATCACGGCGGGAGGGGCTTCGCGATGATGGAGAACGGCCTGCTCGGCATCGAGGAACTCGAGCGCGAAGACATCGAGACGATCCTCGAGACCGCCATCCACATGAAGGAGGTGGCCGAGCGGGACGTGAAGAAGGTGCCGACCCTTCGCGGTAGGACCATCATCAACCTCTTCTTCGAATCGTCGACGCGGACCCGGACGAGTTTTGAGATCGCGGGCAAGCGACTCTCGGCAGACGTCGTGAACTTCACGCCGTCGGATTCGAGTCTTTCGAAATCCGAGAGCATCCTGGATACGGCGAAGACC
>JAFDCZ010000098.1:2296-17525 GCA_019312665.1 Deltaproteobacteria bacterium
GGACGCGGTCGTCGTGCGCCATAGCGTGGCCGGCGTACCCAAGCGCATCGCCGACGAGTTGCACGCTCCGGTGATCAACGCAGGTGACGGTGCCCACGAACACCCGACCCAGGCGCTTCTCGACATGTTGACCGTGCTCGAATCGAAGGATCGCCTGGATGGTCTGACGGTGACGATCATCGGCGATATTGCACACTCGCGGGTGGCCCGCTCCAACATCTATGGCTTCCTCAAGATGGGAGCGGAAGTCCGGGTGGCGGCGCCGCCTACGATGATTCCGGCGGCGGTGGAGACGCTAGGCGTGAAGGCGTTCACGTCCCTTCGAGAGGCCCTCGACGGAGCCGACGTGGTGATGGCCCTTCGCATCCAGCGCGAGCGCCTTGCCGGGGCGTATTTCCCGAGCGTGCGCGAGTACGCCGCCACCTTCGGGCTCGACCGGGCGAAGCTCCGCTTTGCAAAGGACGACGCCATCGTGATGCATCCAGGGCCCGTGAACCGAGGTGTCGAGCTTTCCCACGATCTGGCCGACCACCGGCCTAGCGTGATTCTGGATCAAGTTCGGAACGGCGTAGCCCTTCGCATGGCCGTGCTCTACCTGCTGGCCGGTCGGCGCTCCCGCAAAGCGGCTGAAACACGAGGAAACTCCTGACGATGGGACGAGTATGGATACGCGGCGGCCGCGTGATCGATCCGGCTTCGGGCCGAGATGAGATTGCGGATGTCCTGCTGGAGGACGGCCGCGTCGAGGCCATTGGCCTGGACCTCTCTGCGTCGGATGCCGAGACACTGGATGCCGAAGGCTGCTGGGTCACCCCAGGCTTCATTGATCTCCACGCGCATCTCCGCGAACCGGGGCAAGAGTACAAGGAGGATCTCGGCTCCGGGGGGCGTGCCGGTGCCGCAGGTGGTTTTACCGGCCTGTGTTGCATGGCGAATACGGAGCCCGTGAACGACGACCCGGCGGTGACCGACTACATCCTCGATCGTGCTCGCCAGGATTGCCCGGTTCATATCTACGCCGTCGCTGCAGCGACGAAGGGTCTGCTCGGCGAGGTGATGACCGAGATGTCCGCCCTGGTCGAAGCCGGTGCGGTGGCCTTCAGCGACGATGGTCGGACGATCATGGACAGCGACATGCAGCGGCGCGTGCTCGAGTACTCGAAGCTCGTGAGCAAGCCGGTGATGGTCCACGCGGAAGATCTCACGCTGGTTCGCCAGGGCGTGGTGAACGAAGGGGCCGTTTCGACTCGGCTCGGCCTGCCGGGGAATCCGGCCGTGGCCGAGACCGTGCACGTGGCTCGCGACATCCAACTGGCCGAACTCACAGGCGCCCATCTTCATGTTGGGCATGTGTCGACCGCCGGTGCAGTCGTGTTGATTCGCCAAGCGCGCGAGCGCGGCGTCCACGTCACGGCGGAGGTGACGCCTCATCATTTGACACTCACCGATGAGGCCACGCTCGGATTCGACACCAACACCAAGATGGCGCCGCCGCTTCGCGGTGAAGCCGATGTGGATGGCTGTATCGAGGGACTGGCCGACGGAACCCTCGATGCCATCGCGACGGACCACGCGCCCCACGCGGTGTACGAGAAGGAGGTCGAATTCACCGAGGCACCTCCGGGCGTCCTGGGGTTCGAGACGGCCTACCCGACCGTGATGGAGCTGGTACGCAAGGATCGGATCTCGCCGATCGGCTTGATCGCGTCTCTCACATCGAACCCCGCGCGGGTCTTCGACCTTCCCGGTGGACGGCTGACACGGGGAGCGCCCGGCGACGTGACCGTGCTCGATCCCGAGCGGAAGTGGATCTACGACCCTGCCAAGGGGTACTCGAAGAGCCGCAACTCTCCATGGGCGGGCCAGGAAATGCTCGGGCGGCCCATCGCAACCTTCGTAGACGGCGCGCTCGTCTATCACGTCGACCGAGGAGTGATCGTACCGTGACCGCCGCCCTTTCTTTGCCGAAGCCCGCTCGGCTGGTGCTCGCTGACGGAACCATTTTTCGGGGTACGGCCCAGGGTGCATCGGCGGTGGCAGCCGGCGAACTCTGCTTCAACACGAGCATGACAGGCTACCAGGAGATCTTGAGCGATCCGTCCTATGCCGGGCAGTTGGTGACGATGACGGCTCCCGAGATCGGGAACGTCGGCACGAATCCGGAGGACGACGAATCCCGGCGGCCCTTTCTGCGCGGCTTCATCGTCAAGGAGTTGTTCGCCGAGCCGTCGAATTATCGGGCTCAGGAGAGCCTCCCGGCCTACCTCGAACGTTTCGGGATTCCCGCCATCTCGGGCCTGGATACACGGGCGCTGGTGCGGCGGATCCGCGACCAGGGTTTCCAGAACGCAGCGCTCAGCACGGATCCCGCGAAACAAGACGAGGCGGAGCTGTTGGCGTTGGCGCGTTCTGCGGCTCCGCTCGAAGAGCAGGATCTCGTGGCCGAGGTCACCTGCGAAGCGTCCTACGAGTGGAAGGAAGGAGGCTGGAAGGGCATCGAGGGTCAGCTGCCCCCGGCCGCCGTACCGGCCCCGCAGCTCCGCGTCGTAGCCTACGACTTCGGCGTGAAGCGGAACATCCTGCGCCTGTTGGTCGAGCACGGCTTCGATGTGACGGTGGTTCCCGCCACGACCTCTGCCGAGGAGGTTCGGGCGCTCTCGCCGGACGCGGTCTTCCTTTCGAACGGACCCGGGGATCCGGCGGCCGTGCAGGGTGTGCGCGAGCACGTGCGAGCGCTCTCTCAGGAATATCCGATGTTCGGCATCTGCCTGGGTCATCAGATCCTGGGCCTCGCCCTCGGCGGGCGTACCCGCAAGCTCAAGTTCGGGCACCACGGGGGCAACCAACCGGGCAAGGATCTGGCGACGGGCAAGGTCGCGATCTGCGCCGAGAACCACGGCTACGCGGTCGAGGCTGATTCCCTGCGCGAGGCCGGGGAGCCGGTCGAGATCACCCACGTGAATTTGAACGACGACACTGTGGAAGGGCTCGCGCATCAAGAGCGGCCGCTCTTCTCCGTGCAGTATCACCCGGAGGCCTCACCGGGGCCTCATGACGTCCGCTACTTCTTCGAGCGTTTTCGCACCATGACCCTCCGCCACAAGGCGGGCGAGACGGTGAGTGGCGCGCAGATCTCCAAGGGAAACTGATGCCGAAGCGCACCGATATCGAGACGATCCTGGTGATCGGCTCGGGCCCGATCGTCATCGGGCAAGCCTGTGAGTTCGACTACTCGGGCACCCAGGCCTGCAAGGCTCTCCGTGAGGAGGGCTACCGGGTCGTGCTGATCAACTCGAACCCGGCCACGATCATGACCGATCCCCAGACGGCGGATCGCACCTACATCGAGCCGATGACTGTGCCGATGGTCGAGAAGATCATCGAGATCGAGAAGCCTGATGCGCTGCTGCCGACGATCGGCGGCCAGACCGCACTGAACCTGACGATCGAGCTGGCCGAAGCGGGCGTGCTCGAGAGGCATGGGGTGCAACTGATTGGCGCGAACCTCGAGGCGATCCTGAAAGCGGAGGACCGCGACCGGTTTCGGGTAGCCATGAAGAAGATCGGCCTGGCGTTGCCGGATTCGGGTTTTGCCCGCTCTCTCGAGGAAGCTCGGGAGATCCTGAAGACCACCGGCTTGCCCTCGATCATCCGGCCGAGCTTTACGTTGGGGGGTGCCGGCGGGAGCGTGGCCGAGACCGACGAAGAATTCGACGATCGGGTGGATTGGGCCCTTCGGACATCGCCTCGCGGAGAGTGCCTGATCGAGCAGAGCGTCCTCGGCTGGAAGGAATACGAGCTCGAGGTCATGAGAGATAGCGCGGACAACGTGGTGATCGTCTGCTCGATCGAGAACTTCGACGCGATGGGCGTCCACACGGGCGATTCGATCACCGTGGCTCCCGCCCAGACGCTCACCGACCGCGAGTATCAGGTGATGCGTGATGCCGCGATCGCGATCATCCGCGAGATCGGCGTCGATACTGGCGGATCGAACATCCAGTTCGGGGTCAACCCGAAGGACGGCTCGCTCGTCGTGATCGAGATGAACCCGCGGGTTTCACGTTCCTCCGCGTTGGCGTCCAAGGCAACCGGTTTCCCGATCGCCAAGATCGCTGCGAAGCTCGCTGTCGGCTACACGCTGGACGAACTCCAGAACGACATCACGAAAGAGACGCCCGCAAGCTTCGAGCCGACCATCGATTACGTCGTGACGAAGATTCCGCGCTTCACGTTCGAGAAGTTTCCGGACGCGGACAACCTGCTCACGACCCAGATGAAGAGCGTCGGTGAGGTCATGGCGATTGGCCGGACGTTCAAGGAGAGCTTTCACAAGGCGCTGCGCTCTCTCGAGGTCGGACACGCGGGGCTGGAGCGTCCGGGGGTGCCCGAGGGTGCAGAAGGCCTCGAGAAGCTCTGGGGCATGGTCGAAAAGCCGCGCCCGGGTCGGCCCTGGGCGATCGCCGAGCTGATGCGACGAGGTGTCAGCGTCGAAGAAATCCATCGTCGCAGCTGGATCGATCCCTGGTTCCTGCGGAACCTGCTGGAGTTGGTCGAGATGGAGCGGGCGCTCGAAACCGCCGAAGAGGCGGATCGGCCGGCTTGGCTGCGGCCGGCCAAACAGGCGGGCTTCGCCGATGCTCGCCTGGGTGCGCTCTGGAACCTTTCCGAGGGAGACGTCCGGGCGCTCAGGGCCGAGCACGGCGTCCAGCCCGTCTACAAGCGGGTCGATACCTGCGGAGCGGAGTTCGAGGCCCACACGCCCTATCTGTATTCGACCTACGAGGACGAGTGCGAAGCCGCTCCGACCGACCGGCGCAAGATCATGATCCTCGGCAGCGGTCCCAACCGGATCGGGCAGGGCATCGAGTTCGACTATTGCTGTGTGCACGCGGCCTTCGCGCTGGCGGAGGCCGGCTTCGAAACCATCATGGTGAACTGCAATCCGGAGACGGTCTCCACCGACTACGACACCAGTGATCGTTTGTACTTCGAGCCCTTGACCTTCGAAGACGTACTGTCCATCGCCGAGCTCGAGAAACCCGACGGAGTGATCGTGCAGTTTGGCGGGCAGACACCGCTGAAGCTGGCGCTGCCTCTCGAAGCGGCTGGGGTGCCCATTCTCGGAACCCCGCCGGATGCCATCGACCGCGCCGAAGATCGAGAGCGCTTCGACGTGGTGTTGGAGACGCTAGGCCTCAAACGACCAGATTCCGGAATCGCTCGCAGCTTCCGGGAAGCCGCGGACGCGGCGACGCGAATCGGCTACCCGGTGCTGGTGCGGCCCTCCTATGTGCTCGGGGGCCGCGCGATGGAAATCGTGCACGACGAGGAGAGCCTGGCGAACTACATGCGCTTCGCTGTGAAAGCCTCACCGGAGCATCCGGTGTTGGTCGACCGCTTCCTGGCGGATGCCATCGAGGTGGATGTCGACGCGATCGCTGATGATGAGCGCGTGGTGATCGGCAGCATCATGGAGCATATCGAGGAGGCGGGCGTGCACTCGGGCGATAGCGCCTGTTCGATCCCGCCGTTCTCCCTGCCCAAGACCGTGGTGGACGAGATCCTCGATTCGACACGGCGCCTGGCGAGGGAACTCGGAGTGCGTGGCCTCATGAACGTGCAATACGCCGTGAAGGACGGTGAGGTGTACGTGATCGAGGTGAATCCTCGCGCTTCCCGCACTGTCCCCTTCGTCTCGAAGGCGATTGGACGACCGCTGGCCAAACTGGCTGCGCTCGTGATGGCCGGCAAGAGCCTCGCCGAACTCGGCTTCACCGAAGAAATCTGGCCGAAGCATTTTTCGGTGAAAGAGGCCGTCTTCCCGTTCGTGAAGTTCCCCGGTGTCGATACCGTGCTGGGCCCGGAGATGAAGAGCACGGGCGAGGTGATGGGAATCGATTCCGACTTTGGGCGCGCTTATGCGAAGGCCCAGATCGAGGCGGGCAATACGATCCCCGAGTCAGGTCGCGTGCTGATCTCCGTGAAGCGCCAGGATCGCGGCAAGCTTGGCGAGGTCGTACAGGAATTCCATGATGCCGGTTTCGAAGTGCTCGCCACGCCGGGTACGGCACGGGTGATCGAAGCCCTCGGGCTCGAGGTCGAGGCGGTGGCGAAGGTTGGTGAAGGCCGGCCCAACGTCGTCGAACGAATTGAGGCTGGCGACGTCGATCTGGTTCTCAATACCGTCGAACAGGATCCGGTGGCCGTGCGCGATTCCTTCTCGATCCGCCGGGCCGCCCTGAATCGGGGCATCCCCTATTTCACGACGCTGGCAGCGCTGCGCGCTGCTGCCGGGGCGATCCGTGCGGTGCGTCAGCACTCGATCGGCGTTCGCTCGCTGCAGGAGATCCACGGGTAGGCCGGAGGCGGGGACGTTCTTTCCGCAGTTTCCGTTGTTTCGGGGACCGCGGTTCCGCGGCCCCCGAAACAACGGAAACTGCGGAAAGAACGTCCCCGCATTCGCTCGCTACCCTCGCTCGATGGAGTTCCGGGAGGCGATCGAGGCGGTTCGGAAGCCCCTGGCGTTCGCGGTGGGCGACCAGGCGGAAAGGCTCCAGGATCTCGAGAAGACCGTCTGCTCGGGTGTCGAGCAGGCTGCGGGGATGGCGATCCCTCCGGACGTGCGAAAGACGCTCGCTCAGGTGGCCGGCCTCTTCGCAGAGAACGTCGAAGGTGACGAGCGCCGCCAGGCAGTGGAACGGGCCCTGGAGCTTCTGGCGCCGTTGCAAGCCCCGGACTTCTGCGATCTCGCGATTGCCCGGCCGATCGCCACGCTTCCGGGGATCGGTGCCAAGCGGGCCGAAGCCCTGGCGAAACGTGGCCTGCGGGCGATCGTGGATCTGCTCTTTCATCTGCCGAGCCGCTACGACGATCGTCGGGAGCGGACGGCCGTGGGTGCGCTCGAAGTCGGAACCCGAGCGACGTTCGAAGCCGAGGTGATGCTCGCGGATTTCGTGCCGATGCGCGGCCGTGCTCGCAGTGGCCGGCTCTTCCAGGCCGTCGTGGGAGATGGCACCGGCACCGTGACGCTCAAGTGGTTTCGCGGCGGCGAATCCCTGCAGAAGACGGTGACGAAGGGAACGCGCTTGCTCGTCACCGGCGATGTTCGTCGTTACCGCTTCAACAAGGAGATCACGCATCCGGAGATCGACCGGATCGCCGAGGAGGATGAAGACGCTGGGGCAGCGGGCGAACCCATCGTTGCCGATTATCCCGTGCCGGAAGGCGTCCCGGCGCGGACCTTTCGACGTCTGGTCGCGGTGGCCGTAGAGTACTTCGCAGATCTCGCGCCGAGCACGCTGCCTGCCGCGTTGGCCCGCGAGCGAGGCCTTCCCTCGACACCCTTGGCCCTGCGACAGATCCACCAGCCTGATGGCGCGGCGGATCTCGAGGCCTTGCGCGAGCGCACCACGCCTGCCCACGAGCGGCTGGTGCTGGAGGAGCTCTACCTGCTCGAGGTCGGCCTGGCCCAGCGTCGTGCCGCGCGGGCCGCGGAGCCAGGCATTGCCTTGCCGGCCGATGCGTCCGAGCTCGAGGAAGCCGTAGGGGCGCTGCCCTTCCGCCTGACAGGCGCCCAAGAGCGGGCCTGGGGGGAGATCCAACGCGATCTGCGTGAGCCCCATCCCATGAATCGATTGCTCCAAGGCGACGTGGGCAGCGGCAAGACCGCCGTCGCTGCCTTGGCGGCGGTGGTGGCGGTGCGCGCGGGGTACCAGGCTGCGCTGATGGCGCCAACCGAGTTGTTGGCAGAGCAGCACGATCGAACACTCCGGCAGCTGCTCGGAAAGACGGGCGTGCGAATCGGGCTTCTGACGTCGTCGGCTCCGGGAGCTCCGGAGGTTCGCCAGGCGCTTGCGAGCGGCGAGGTCGATCTGGTCGTCGGCACCCACGCATTGGTGCAGCGCGACGTTGTTTTTTCGCGACTGGCCCTCGTCGTGATCGATGAGCAGCACCGGTTCGGGGTGATGCAGCGGGCCGCTCTTGCTGCGAAGACACCGGGTGGTGTCAGCCCTCACGTGCTGGTGATGACGGCAACTCCGATCCCCCGCAGTCTCGCACTCACCTTGTATGGCGATCTCGAACTTTCGGTGATCGATGAATTGCCGCCGGGTCGAAGCCCGACCGAGACATTGCTGCTCCGGGAAGGGGAAGGCGAGCAAGTGACGCGGCTCGTCCGTGAAGCGCTGGATCGCCACGAACAGGTGTATGTGGTGTATCCACTGGTCGAGGAATCCGAGAAAATCGACTTGCGTGCTGCGACGGAAAGCACGGAACGGATTCGTGCGGCGTTCTCGGACGCCTCGGTCGATCTGGTCCATGGTCGCCTCGATGCCCGGGCCCGAGCCGAGGCGATGGCGCGCTTCATGGCAGGCGAGACGCGAATCCTAGTATCGACGACTGTGATCGAAGTCGGTGTCGACGTTCCGGCGGCTACCCTGATGGTCGTCGAACACGCGGAGCGCTTCGGCCTGGCCCAGCTCCATCAGCTGCGGGGGCGGGTAGGGCGCGGAGAGCGCCCCGGAACCTGCGTGCTGGTGGCTCGGGGTGGCGGCGAAGACAGCGAGGCGCGGCTGCGCGCCATGCTCGAGACGACCGACGGCTTCCGCATCGCGGATGCGGACCTGCGCATCCGTGGGCCCGGCGAATTCCTCGGTACCCGGCAATCCGGCAAGCTGCCGGATCTGCGCTTTGCCGATCTGGTGCGCGATGCCCGGTTGGTGGCCGTCGCCCGGGAAGCCGCGAACGAGACCCTGAGGGCGGACCCCGGGCTGCGCCGTGCCCCGGAGCTGGCGCGCTCGGTGCGGACCCGCTGGGGCGAGCGACTTTCCCTGGTTGGGGTGGGCTAGTGCCGGGGACCGGGCCTGCCGAAAGGGCAGGGATGCGGACGATCCTTCTCGCCCTGATCGGCATGCTGGCGGCCTCGGCCGCCGGCGGCTGGTTGATTTCCCGCCATGCTTCCGAAGTGCTCGCGGGTTGGGCCCAGGAGGGACCGCCGTTCGATCTTGCCGAGGCCATGGCGAGCCGGGCGAAGCGACCGGGCCGCGTGCTCTACCAGTATGTGGACGAGCAGGGCAGCGTCCAGTTCGTCGATTCCCTCGACAAGGTTCCCGAGCGATTCCGCAAGGATGTCGGGCGCATCGAGTTGGCCGCGCCTACCCCGGCTCCGAAACGCCCCAGAGCAGGCGAGCACCGGCGTCCCTACTCCGCCGCTTCCCAGGAGGTCGTGATGTACAGCTCACCGGGTTGTCATGCCTGCGAGTCGGCGGCCCGCTGGTTCGACCGCAACGACGTTCCGTATACCGAGCTGAACATCCGCTCCGACGATGCGCAGGAGAACCTGCGAGGAAGGGTGGTCCGTTGGGCCACGCCTACGATCGATATCGATGGGCAGCTGGTGATCGGCTTCGACCCCGGACGCTTGGAAGAGCTGCTGGAGCTCTAGCGCCAGACGGGGCTTGACTCCGTGGGGCGTCCCGCCGATACTGGTCGAATCATGAACGGTCGCCTGTCCAGCCAGCTGCTTTCCCTAGGCCTGCTCCTTAGCAGGGCGGGGGAGGTCTGTTAGCGCAGGACAAAGCGCGACCTAGCGAGACCCTCTCCCGCCGAACGGCCGGAGAGGGTTTTTTCCTTCGGGGCAATGGTTGTCCACGTTCCGGCCCGAGGCAAAGCCGGAGCGAAGCCATGTCCGAATCCAGTCCGATCGATCCCGAGTTCGAACCCTATCCGATCGAACCCGAACCCGATCCGTTCGATCCCGAGCACGTCGTGGTCTTCGACACGACCCTGCGCGATGGGGAGCAGACCGCGGGTGTCTGCTTCTCCGCGTCCGACAAGGTCGAGATCGCTCTCGCCCTCGCTGAGATGGGCGTGGACGTCATCGAAGCGGGCTTCCCGATCAGTTCGGCCGCCGAGTGCGCGGCGGTGGCGGAAGTGGCTGCCAACGTGCGCGGGGCCCGGGTGTGCGCCCTCGCGCGGGCGGTTCCGAAAGACGTCGCTGCCGCCGGCGAGGCCCTGCGGTTCGCCGAGGAACCCCGGATCCATGTCTTCGTGAACGCATCCGACATGCACCTGGCCCATCAGCTGAACAAGACCCGGGAGCAGGTCCTCGCGATGGCCGCGGCCATGGTGCGAAGCGCCCGGGAGTTCACCGACGACGTCGAGTTCAGCCCGATGGATGCCACCCGCGCCGATCGCGCGTTCATCGGTGAGCTGGCCCAGGTGACGGTGGCTGCGGGAGCGACCACGATCAACCTGCCGGATACCGTGGGCTACGCCACGCCCGATCAAGTGGCCTCGATGGTCGCTTATGTCCGCGGTCTGGTACCCGAGGCCGTGATCTCCTTCCACGGTCAGGACGATCTGGGGCTCGCGACGGCGAACGCACTGGCGGCCGTCGCAGCCGGGGCTCGCCAGGTCGAAGTCGTCGTGAATGGTATCGGGGAACGCGCCGGCAACACCGCCTTCGAGGAAGTGGTGGCCGGCCTCTCGGTGCACGGTGAGCGGCTGGGCGTCGCGACCGGTGTCGACCTGCGCGGGATGGGTCAGCTCTCGGCCTTGGTCGAGGAGCGTTCGGGTGTCAGGGTTCCGCCTAACAAGGCTGTCGTGGGGGGCAACGCGTTTCGCCACGCGTCGGGGATCCATCAAGATGGCGTCCTCAAGCAACGCGAAACTTATGAAGTCCTCGATCCAGAGGCCGTGGGCCATACGGTCGGCACCCAGATCGTTCTGGGCAAGCTGTCTGGCAGGGGTGGCTTCGCCCAACGCGTGGCGGCATTGGGCTATCACCTCGCCGAAGCCCCGCTGGAACAAGCTTTTCGCCGCTTCCAGACCCTCGCTGCCACCAAACCGGAAATCGACGACGCCGACCTGCGCGCCCTCTGCGGCTGAACGCAACAGCGGGCCGCGGCGCGACGCAACGGGGCGTTGCGTGGAGCCGCGCCCGTGCGGCGACTAGAGGAGGGCTTCGATGAGGTGGGGGCCGGGCTCGGATTGGGCATGGCGGAAGGCGTCGGCGAAGGCTTCTGCGGTTTCGACGCGGGTGCCGGGCACGCCGAAGGCTTGCGCGGCATGGGTCCAGCTGATTTCCGGGTTGCGGAGGTCTGTCAGGCTCTGGGCCTTGGGGCCTGGCTCGGCGATGCCGGCGCGGGCGAGTTCGACCTGGAGGATGCGGTAGCTGCGGTTTGCACAGATGACGGTCGTGACGTCCAGCTGTTCGCGTGCCTGCGTCCAGAGCGCCTGGAGGGTGTAGAGGCCCGAGCCGTCAGCCTGGAAGGCGATCACCGGGCGATCCGGGCAAGCAATGGCGGCGCCGGTGGCGCAAGGCAGGCCCTGGCCAATGGCTCCGCCCGTGAGGCCCAGTGTCGTATGAGGCAACGCAGCCCCGGCAAAGGGTGCGTACGCCGTGCCGGTGGTCGCGGCCTCGTCCACGAGGATCGCGCCCTCTGGTTGGAGGGCGGCGAGGGTGCGGCCGAGGCTGGCGGGGTTCAGCGGTCCCTCGGCAGGTTCCGGCCGGGGAGCGTTCGCAAGTTCCGGATGCGCGTCCGCGCCGAGCCGATCCGCGAGCGCGTCGAGGTTGCCCGCGATGTCTTCTCCAGGCAGCGCAAGGCAGTGCTCGTTGGCGCCGGCGGGGCAGAGGCGGCTCTCACCATCCGGGTAGCCGAAGAAGGCGACCGGTGAGAGCGCACCGGCCAGCACGAGGTGGGTGGTACCGGCCAACGCCTCGCTGGCTTGCTCGGGGAAGTAGGGAAGCCGCGGGAAATCGGGCAGGCCGCTTCCCCGTTCGATGCGCGCCGAGAAGGTCTCGATCATGACTTCGGCGCAGCCGCTCGCGGCAAGGCGGTAGGCGGCACGCAGGCCGGCTTCACAGAGGCCGTTTGCGCCGAGCAAGACCACCACGCGATCGGCGCCGCGGATCGCCTCCGCCAGGTTCCCGATCCGTCCCTCGTCCAGCGCCGGCAGCTCCGGTCGATCCATCACAGCAGGCGGGGCCTGCGCCTCGTTCCACTGGGCATCGGCCGGCACGATCAAGGTGGCTACCTGTCCGGGCGGCCCCATGGAGGCGGCGATCGCCTTGGCGGTGGCATCCCCCACTTCGTGGGCTCCCTTTACCTCGTGGACCCAGCCTACGGGCCGAGCCAGGGACGCGATGTCGGAGGTCAGCGGGGCATCCGCGGCCAGGTGCCAGCTGGCCTGGTCGCCGATCAGGTTCACGACCGGCGTACGAGCCCGCCGAGCGTTGTGCAGGTTGGCAATGCCGTTGGCAAAGCCCGGCCCAAGATGCAGCAGGGTGAGGGCCGGGCGCCCCGTCATACGGCCATATCCGTCCGCAGCGCCCGTACAAACGCCCTCGAAGACACCCAGCACCGCGCGCATGCCGGTCGTGGCATCGAGCGCCGCGACGAGCGGCATCTCCGTCGTGCCTGGATTGGCGAAGCAGACCTCGACGCCTGCCTGGGTCGCCGTGCGGATCATCATCTCGGCGCCGTTCATCGGGCCCTCCTGATCGTCCCGGGAATCTGTCCCGCGGGGGGCAGGGGGCCCAACATACCCGGGATGGAAGGGGAAATCCCAAGTGCCGGGGTGGAAACCTGCTCTCCTGACCCCTAAAGTGCAGGCCGCTCCGGGGGATGCGACGGCGACTTCTTTCGCCCGCAATTCGTGCCTGCTCCCCCGGCGAGCCTATCCATCAGCTGCCCCGTTGCCGGGCAGGGAGACCTCCTGCATGACCCTGATCGCCGCCTTCATCGCCAGCCTGCTCGCCATCGGCATGGCCCTCGTGCTGTATCGCTCCGTACTCGCCGCGCCGACCGGCGGCGAGCGCGCCATCGAGATCGCCGACGCCATCCGCGCCGGTGCCGAGGCCTTCCTGACGCGTCAGTACCGCACCATCGCCATGGTCGGTGTTCCGATTCTGCTGGTCATCTGGTGGGCGCTGAATGCGTGGTACGCGGGCGGCTTCGTGGTGGGCGCGTTGGCTAGCGCCGCGGCCGGCTTCATTGGGATGAATGTCTCCGTGCGGGCCAACCTGCGCGTCGCGCAGGCCGCCCACAACGGCTACGGCGAGGCCTTCGACCTGGCCTTCAAGGGTGGCGCGGTCACCGGCCTGATGGTCGTCGGCGCAGGGCTGCTCTCGTTGGCCGTGATCGTCTTCGCGATGCACTACGCGGGATACACCGAACCCGACGCGCTGATCGGTCTGGCCTTTGGCGGCTCGCTGATCTCGGTTTTCGCGCGGCTCGGCGGTGGCATCTTCACCAAGGCCGCCGATGTCGGCGCCGACCTGGTCGGCAAGCTCGAAGCCAACATTCCCGAGGACGATCCGCGCAACCCGGCAGTGATCGCCGACAACGTGGGCGACAATGTCGGCGATTGCGCGGGCATGGCCGCCGACCTTTTCGAGACCTATGGCGTCACTGCAGCCGCGGCGATGTTGCTCGCCCACATCATCTTCCCCGGCAGCGATTCGATGTTTCTGTATCCGCTGCTGGTCGGCGCGGCCGGCATCGTCGGCTCACTGGTGGCGATTCCGCTGATCACGATCGATGAGCCCGCAGAGGGTCAGATGCCGGCGGTGATGGGCGCCATGTACAAGGGCCTCGCCGTCGCCTCGGGCGTGATGTTGGGCCTGCTGCTGTTGGGCGGAATCTTCGTCGATTTTCCGGCCATGGATCCCTCCGGCCACACTCTCGGTTGGTGGAGTGTCTGGCTGTGCGCCGTGATCGGGGCCATCGTCACCGCCGTGATGATGTGGGTCACCGACTACTACACTGGCGATGGCTCGCGGCACGTGGACCAGATCGCGCGGGCGAGTGAGACCGGTCACGCCACGAACATCATCGCGGGCCTGGCTGTCGGCATGCAGGCCACCGTCATCCCGGTGGTCGTGATCGTGATGGCGATCGTCTTCAGCTATGCGCTCGCAGGCCTCTTCGGTGTGAGCGTGGCCGCCATGAGCATGCTTTCGCTAGCCGGTGTCGTGGTATCCATCGATGCCTACGGTCCGATCACGGACAACGCGGGCGGCATTGCCGAGATGGCCGAGCTGCCCGAGGCGGTCCGCAAGGTCACCGACCCGCTCGATGCATTCGGAAACACGACCAAGGCCGTGACCAAGGGCTATGCGATCGCCTCGGCGGGCCTCGCCGCGGTCGTGCTCTTTGCCACGTTCATCGAGGATCTGAAGCGCCTTGGCACAGGGGGCGACACGCTGAACTTCGACCTCTCGAACCCGATGGTGCTTGCCGGTCTCTTTCTCGGCGCGATGGTCCCGTTCATCTTCGCTTCCCTCGCCATGAGTGCGGTGGGCGAGGCCGGCGGCAAAGTCGTTGAAGAGGTGCGTCGTCAGTTCCGGGAGATCCCGGGCATCATGGAGGGCACTGCAAAGCCCGACTATCGGAAGTGCGTCGACATCGTTACCGCTTCGGCGCTGAAGCTGATGGTGGCTCCCGCCCTGATTCCCGCGGTGGTGCCGGTGTTGGTGGGCCTGATTCTCGGTGTGGAGGCCCTCGGCGGCTTGCTGATCGGTTCGATCGTGTCCGGCGTGTGCCTGGCCCTTTCGATGACCGTCGGCGGCGCGGCCTGGGACAACGCCAAGAAGTTCATCGAGGCCGGCCAGTACGGCGGCAAGGGCTCCGAAGCCCACAAGGCCTCGGTCACAGGCGATACCGTCGGCGATCCCTACAAGGATACGGCGGGCCCGGCGATCAACCCCATGCTGAAGCTGATCAACATCGTGGCGCTGCTGATCATCCCGTTCCTCTAGGAGCGGGAGGGACGAAGACCCGGTGAGCGATCCTTCGGCTGGCCCGTCGGATCGCGATCCTGCGGCTGGGCCGATGGGTCACGATCCCGCGGCTGGGCCGATGGGTCACGATCCTGCGGCCCATCCGCTGGATCGCCTGCGGCGGGAGCTGTCGCTGCGGGACGCGATCTTCCTGGTCGTGGCGTCGGTCATCGGCTCAGGGATCTTCCTCACGCCCGGCACGATCGCGGATCGGCTGCCCCATGCGGGGCTGATCTTCGCGGCTTGGATCGTCGGCGGCCTGCTCTCCCTGGCCGGTGCGCTCGCCAACGCGGAGCTGGGCGCGATGTTCCCCCGCGCGGGCGGCGACTACGTCTATCTGCGCGAAGCCTTCCATCCCCTGGCCGGTTTCCTGGTCGGCTGGCTCTCCTTCGTCTCGATCTTCGCGGGTACCGTCGCCGCGCTAGGTGTCGGCTTCGGTGAGGC
>JAFDCZ010000249.1 GCA_019312665.1 Deltaproteobacteria bacterium
CAGAGCGCTACGTAAACGCCTACGTAGATACTTATGCCGGCACCGAAAAAACTACCGGGACTTCTACGAGGCGTTCTGCGATGTCCTCTCTGAACTCGAACCCGGGACCAGACGCAGCGTCCTCATGCGAAAGGTGAGGGTCGCAACGGCGCTGCTCGATGGCGCCCTCTTCCAGATCCCGCTCGAACGTGGGCGAGGCAGCAAGAAGAAGCTGGATGAATTCTTCGATGAGCTTGCAGATTCGATGCTTCGACTCGTGGGGCACGCAGTGTGAGTGCCCGCATCTCCCTCAGCTCAGGAAAGGAAATCGATTCATGAGCGACCTGTACTTCAAGGTGGTCAACCCGATCGTCAAATCCCTCCTCAAATCGCCGCTGCACGGCTTGATGAGCAAGAACACGGTGTTGCTCGAATTCAAGGGCCGGAAGAGTGCCAAGACCTATACGACGCCGATCAGCTACCACTTCCAGGCAGGCAAGCTGCATTGCTTCAGCAACAAGAGCTTTGGCTGGTGGCGGAACTTGATCGACGCCGAGCAGGTGAGCCTGACGTGGAAAGGCAAGCAGGTCCTTGGCAAACCGACCGTCGTGATCGATCAACCCGAAGTCATGCAGAAGGCGCTGACCGATTTCCTGATCGCAGTACCCCGTGATGCCGAGCATTCGGGCGTCGCGCTGGATTCAGCCAAGCAGCCGATGCAGCGGGACGTTGCAGAGGCCGTGCCGAACATGGTCTACATTTCGATCGAATTGCTGCAGTAACCGAGGTTCTGCGGACCGCGGGCCATGGGAGTCTGAGGCCAATGACGAGTGCCAGGGTGACGGCCGACAACTGGGGATTCCCCCCGTTCAACCGCGCGAGCTTCCAACAGGTTCAGGCCTTGTTCCCGACTGCCCGTATCCGCCGCGGAAACAATCCGGCGACCGGCTTCGGCAAAGCCGCACGGGAACTGGGCGACATCTCCTACACAGGGCTCGACGGCAATCGCCGTACGGTGAAGGAGATGCTCGACGACGGCTACACCGATTCGTTCCTCGTCACCAGGGAAGGCGCCATCGTCTCCGAGCAGCACTTCAACGGCATGGCGACCGACAGCCATCACCTAATGAACTCGATGACGAAGTCCTTCGTCGGTGCGCTCACAGGGATCGTGGTCGAAGACGGATCGCTCGATCTCGACCGGCCGGTGGCCGCATACGCTCCGGAGCTCGAAAAGACCGCCTTTTCCGCGACCACGACTCGTCACCTCCTGGACATGACGGCAGCCGTGCAATACGGGGAGGACTACGCCGACCCGAACGCAGATTTCTGGATCGAAGCTGCAGTGGTCGGCTGGCGTCCGGCGTTGGTGAATTCCGATTCGGCCAAATCCCTGTTCGACTACGTGAGCTCGTTGCAGGAAAAGGAGCAACTCGATGGCGAGAAGTTCCACTACCGCACGGTACTGACCAATGTGCTCGGCATGGTGCTCGAACGTGCGACCGGCAGAGGCCTGGATGAGCTCATCCAAACCGAGATCTGGTCCAAGCTAGGCGCGGACGAGGATGCGTCCATCGTCGTGGACCCGACGGGCTTTCCGTATGTCGGTGCCGGCATGAGTGCCTGCCCGCGAGATCTGGCACGCTTCGGGCAGATGATCGCTCAGCGGGGCCACTTCAACGGCCAGCAGATCGTTCCCGCGGCGTGGATCGACGACATTCGTCACGCAGATGCCCACACCAGGAAGGTCTTCGAGGAAAGTGGATACGGCGCAACCATGCCCGGCGCCCACTATCGCAACCAGTTCTGGGTCACGAATCCGGACCGTGGCGTCCTGCTCGCCATCGGGATCCACGGCCAGACCATTCACATCGACATGAGCAATGGCGTCGTCATCGTGAAGCTCTCGTCTCAGCCAGAATCGTTGCATCTTCTGATGTACCTGGACACCTTGGCCGCGATGACTGCGATCTCGGAGGCCCTCTCCTGCTGAATCTCTGACGATAGCGAGATACAGTCCCACCCATCATGAGCCCGCCAGGCCAAGAACCCTGCGCAGACTCGTCCACCCATGTGCGCCGAAGGGAACCCCCGATGAATGCTCTCGGATCGTCTCGCAGGTGGTCTGCGCCTGCACTCCTCGTAGCCCTCTTCTCCCTCGCGTGTGGGCCCATCCTGATGTTTTCCGGGGGTCACCTCTCGGGCGAGGAGGGAACCTGGCCGGCGGACCTGCAGAGGACCGCCGAGATCGAGGAGATCCAGCTCGAGACCCGTCCCGGGGATCCGCACTCGGTGAACATCTGGGTGGTCGTGGTGGACGGAAATGCCTACGTCGCAACCTCGCTCCTGCTCGGACCCGAGGTACCGGACGAAAGGGAGTGGGTGCGCAACGTCGCGGCCAACCCTGATGTCCGGGTGCGCATCGAAGGGGTCGTATATCCCGCACGGCTCGAGGTGTTGGACGACGAGCCGTTGAAATCCAGGCTGATCGAGGCCTATGTGGCCAAATATCCGCAGCTCGACCAGGCTCGCGGCGAGGCTGCACGTTTCTATCGAATCGTGAATCGCAACGGCGCCAAGACGCCGTAACCTCCCGGTGTGCTGGCGCCGTTTCGAGCCGCCCCAGCTGCATTCTCTGCTGATGGGATGATGCGGAAGCGCTCGGAGGAGAACCACATTTGACCGAAAGCCAGCCCGAAGCCCCGGCGAAGGCGCAACTCGGCAAACGCCTGCTGCCGTGGATCATCACGATCGGTTGCTTCGCCTTCCTCTACAGCCGGATGATCGGCCCGGCCGCGCGAGAAGGCCTCTCGGTTCCCGCGTACCTCGGCGGCGTCTTCTCGGAGGTGAGCTGGGTTTCCTGGCTCGCGCTGATGATCCCCTACTCGTTGGTCTTCTTCCTGATCGACTCGCTCGTCGTGTGGCGCGTGATCAACTGGTTCAACGCGCGCGTGTCCTACGCCGACATCCTCCCGGTCCGCGCCAGTACCTAC
Source organism: Deltaproteobacteria bacterium (assembly GCA_019312665.1). GTDB lineage: Bacteria > Myxococcota_A > UBA9160 > UBA9160 > UBA6930. The sequence continues at coordinate 2,973 of JAFDCZ010000249.1, forward strand.
ATCCTGTCGATCTTGAACGAGCAGCTGGGCAAGGGTGCGATGGCGGTCTACCTGAACCGTCGGGAGGGTGTCCCGGGCTGGAAGCTCGGCTCGAGCATGCTCTTCATCATGATCTGCGAGGTCTACTACCTCTGCGCCTGGGCCAACGTGGGTGCCGCAATGCAATGGGATGCACTTCCCGAGCTCTTCCATTGGCTCCCGGTGATGGGCCTCGTGATGCTCGCACTCTTTGCGGTCGGCTATCTCTACTTTCGCGGCGTGATCCTGCCGGCAAGCGGCCTGAGGGACGCCCACATCCTGGATTCGTTCCGCCAGGCCAGGCTCCGCCACTATCTGATCACGATCCTGTTTCGGTCCCCGGCATTGTTGGCGGCCGTGTTCGTCTACTCGCGAGCACTGGCACTCTTCGGCGTCGAGATCTCGAGCCTCCAGATGCTCGGCTACCTGCCCGTGATCTTCTTTGGCGCCGCCGTTCCCGGGCCCTTTCGCGCTGTGGCGATCTCCCTATGGGTGATCCTCTTCCCCGAGCATCCGGCGCAGATGGCCGCTTTCGGTCTCGTGCAGCACAATTTCTTCATCTTCTTCAACGCGGCCATCGGGTTGATCTTCCTGCGCCGTGCCAACCGCGAGATCTTCGGAGCTGCCAGCGCTTGAAGGAGGGCCATCGGGTGGGCGGCCCTTCGGCAACTCCCTGCATCGCCAGGCGCGATCTCCTCGGACTCGGCCTCACCGGGTTTGCCGCGTTGGCCCTGCCCCGCTTCGCCGCAGCGCGCACTCCATCTTCCTCGGCGGCATCCACCGGCCTGGGCCACGAGCTCGCGGGGAGCGAGTTCGTCTACATCTCTCCTTTCCGGTCGGATGGCAGCGAGAGCAAGTGCCACGGGGAGGTCTGGTACGGCTGGCTGGATGACGCGGTTGTGATCGTCACCTCGAAGACGACCTGGAAGGCGCGGGCCCTGCAGCGCGGCCTCGACCAGGCTCGCGTCTGGGTCGGCAATCACGGTCGATGGAAGACCTGGTACGGCGGTCGAAACGAGCAGTTTCGGAGCGCCCCCTCCTTCCGAGCCCAGGCCGAGTTCACGCGGGAACCGGAGCTTCTCGAGCGGCTGATGGCGCTCTACGCAACCAAGTACCCGGACGAATTCGACGACTGGGGGCCTCGGCAACGCGCAGGCATTGCGGACGGAAGCCGGATCCTGATTCGCTACCGCTCGGCCTAGAAAGAATCCGCCAAGAACTCCCTGGCTCGCACGCACGAGAGCTCGATCAGTACGGGCAGGAGCTTGTACAGCTCCACCTCGGGGCGATCGTTCAGCCAGCCCAGCGAGGCCAGCATGCGAACGAGCACGAACATCGGCAGGAGCGCGAGTCCCTCATCCGAGATCGCGCGTTGGGATCGGTAGCCGGCAATCAACGCCTCTTCGATCGCTTGGTAGTCCGGCGTCGTCACGTAGTCGAAGAGCACCACGGCCAGGTCGTATTGATGCCAGCCGAAGCCTGCATCGTCGAAGTCGATGACGAAGACCCGGTCATCCTTGACCAGGACATTGGTCGAACGAAGATCCGCATGGATCACGCTGTAGGTGCCCCGCTCCTTCCCGTATTCCGAGAGCTGCGCGTGGATCCGGGCCCGCGCGTCGATCAGCGTCTTGCGCTGCTCAGGGGTGAGCTGGGGAATATCCCAGAACCGTCCCCAGAACGGGGCCTCACCCATGAATCCGTCCGCATCGAGTGCGTGGCGCTGGAACTGGGAAGGCGGGCGCCAGGCCACAGCCTGGTCGTGCATCCTTGCCATCAGGCGACCGAGCTGCTCGAACTGGGAATCGCGATCGGCATCGCCGGAAGCCTTTTCGATCGTCTCGCTGAGCGGCACGCCCTCGAACCATGGGATGAGGCCTACGTGTCGGACCTCATCGGTGCCAGGAACTCCCACCACCGCATAGTGGCCGCCCGCGCGGGTTGGTACGGCAAGCGGAACCCCGATCCCGGCTTGGCTCAGCGCTTCTGTCCAGAGCGCCTCCGATTCCAGCTCGGCCAGCGTGTGATAGCCGGGCCGATGGACGCGCAACGCAAAGGTCCGTTCATCCTCCGCGTCGACGCGAAACACCACGTTTTCGCTCCGCGACACGAGTTCGACCTTCGCCGCTCCGACGTCCCACTCGGGGAGCGCGAGATCGGCCACCGCACGGATCACATCGTCCGGATGCTCCATGAGCTAGTAGAGTTCCCGGACGGTCTCTTCGAAGGCCGTCAGGAACAGATCGGCATGCTCGCGCTCGAAGACCAGGGGCGGCCGGAGCTTCACGACGTTGAACATGGCACCCGCATTGC
>JAFDCZ010000250.1 GCA_019312665.1 Deltaproteobacteria bacterium
CTGCGTTCGGGCTTTCTCGCTAGAAGCACCCGTCCGAGGAACGGTTCCCGCGGGTAGATCGCGGAAGCGCCTGCTCGCTGTGGACCGCTTGCCCTGCGGACAGATTCGCGGGCTCTTTCCTGGCCAGAGGCCGTATGGATCCACCAGAGCGCGGCTGAATTCGATGATTCAGCGGAGGCTTGACGCGGGGCGAGTCCGCGTTGAATGATGTCGTTGTCGCGGGGCCGGCGGGTTCTGCGAGGAAGCTGAATCTGGAGTTCATTTTGAGCACGCCCTTGCTGCGCCATCTGCTCTTGTCGTGGATCGTCGCGGCGTCATCCGCTCATGCAGCGTGGAGCCAGATGTCGTTCACGGAGGTGAGCGCCGACGCCGGTGTCGTGTACACCCAGCATGTTCCGGTCGCCGAGCCGAATTGTTTCTTCACGACGCTTTGTGGCGTCGAAGGGCTGCGGCCGCCGACGTGGACGGAGACGGTGACGTCGATCTCTTCGTCACCCGACTCGATGCGTCGGACATCCTGTTCGTGAATCAGGGTGATGGAATTTTCACGGATGGAAGCGTAGGCGCCGGTTTTTCGGGCTTCCTCACCCAGAGCAACGGTGTGGCTTTTGGCGATGTGGATGGTGATGGAGACGAGGACTTGATCCTCACAGTCGTGGGGGAGGCGTCAGACCCCGCGAACAACCGGAACTATCTCTTCGTGAATGACGGCCACGGAGTATTCAGCGAAGTGGCAGTAGAGCGCGGGCTGGCCGACGTCGGCACCGACGAGCGCGCGGGACAGAGCGTGGCGCTCGGCGACTACGATGGAGACGGCTACCTCGACGTCCACGTCACCGATTGGTTGGTCGGTGCGCCTCACCAGGCTCTCTTCTTGAATCGCGGGGCCGCCCAGCCGGGCTACTTCGACGATGTGACCGCGGTGGCCGGCGTCGATGATTCACTGATTCGTGGCTTTGCTTCCGCCTTCGTTGATCTGGACGATGACGGACGGCAGGACCTGGCGATCGCCGGGGATTTCGGGACGAGCCGGCTGTATTGGAACAGTGGCGGTGGGATCTTCACGGATGGAACGGCTGCCGCAGGCGTCGGCGACGATGAAAACGGCATGGGCTCTGCGTTCGGTGACTACGACGGAGATGGCGATCTGGATTGGTTCGTCACGTCGATCCACGACCCGGCCCAGACCTGTGAAACCGAGAATTGCAATTGGGGCTATTCCGGCAACCGACTCTATCGCTATGACGGCGCGCGGAAGTTCTCGGATGCGACTGATGCGTCGGGTGTCCGTGCTGGCTTCTGGGGCTGGGGCACGGCCTTCTTCGACGCGGATCTGGATGGCGATCTCGATCTGGTGATGACGAACGGCGTGGATTTTCCGGGAACGAACGTGGACGATGCCTGGGTTTCCGACTCGATGCGCCTGTGGGAGAACGACGGCAGCGGGACGATGTCCGAGGTGTCTGCAGTTTCCGGGATCAGCGACACGGGTTCAGGAAAGGGCTTGCTCACCTTCGATTACGACGCGGATGGGGATCTGGACCTGTTCGTCGTGAACAACGGGGGCACGCCATCGCTGTATCGGAATGACACCCCGGCCGCGGGGAATTCGTGGCTGCGGGTCGTCTTGCGTGGCCGGCCGGGGATCACCATCTACGGCACACGGGTCTACGTGTGGACTCACGATCTCACCGAAGCGCCTCAGCTCCGGGTCGTCGGAGCGGACGCGCATTTCCTCGCCCAGGGTGAGCGGGCTCTGCACTTCGGCCTGGGGGCGGGTGTCACCAGCGTGCGGAAGGTTCGCGTGGAGTTTCCCGACGGCGCGGTTTCTTCGTGGAGCCATAGTCCCCCAGACCTGACGCTCACGTTCACGGTCGCTCCGCATCGGAGCTGCGGCTTGATCGGAATCGAAGTGTTGGCAGTCATTGCCTGGGTCGCGCGCCGCAGGAGGCGCTTGAGTTCATGACCCTCCGGTGACGAGAAGGTTCACTTCGAAAGGCAATTCGACGGGTTCGCAGAGGTTGCCGGTGCAGACACCGATGCGGAGCTTTCCCTCGATCGTCTGGCTCCCGCGTTTCCTGGCCAGGATCGGCGCGGCATAGCGAATGGTTTGTTCGCGAAGTTCCTCGGCGGCTTCCCTGTCGAGCTCCGTGGGTGCGTCGAGGCCGGAAGAAGAGAGGAGTACCAGGCGGGTGGGGAAATCGGTGCTGAGCTTGTGCCCGGCTTGGGGTCGCGCTTCGAGAACCAGGTGGCCCGAGCTTCCGGCCGGCAGTTCCGGGGGCGCGGTGATGACGACGCTGTAGCGCCGGTCGCCGAGTTCCGTGGCGGCGTGGGGGTTCGGCCCGGCGCCGCAGGCCAGCACAGCCAATGTGACGCTGACGCAGCCGATCACGTGAGCGAACACTTGATTGTTCTTCGGGTGCACGTCTCGAAACCTAGCCATCGAGATGCGCGCGGGTGACGCCCTCGCCGCCTTCTGCCGGGTCGGCTGCATGGAAGCGCGCAACGTGGCCGAGCCGTGCAAGGTGTTCCCGGATCGCACCGCGTAGCGCTCCGCTGCCGATCCCATGCAGGATGTCGAGCTGGGGGGCGCCCCGGCGAGCGGCCTGGTCGAGGCCTTCTTCGACCCGGCTGAGGGCTTCGTCCACGCGCAAGCCGCGCACGTCGATTCGCGCCTCGCCGCCGGCGGCCGGGGGGTCCGCGCGAATGCGGGGTGCTTGCTTCTTCGGCAACGCATCGGCTGTGGCGGGCTCGACCTGGTCGGCGCGCAACGTGAGGCGAGCGCTGCCGGCCTGCACCGTCACGCGCCCTCGGCGGTCGGGCAGGGTTTGGAGGGTTCCCGCACGGCCGCCGGGCATCCGGACCGGATCGCCGGGGCGGGCCCGGTTCCAATCGACGTGCCGCCGTGGCGCTTCCGGGGCCCGCTCGCGCTGGCCGGCTTCCTTCGCCCGCGCTTTCTGCTCCAATTCGAGGAGCCGCTGTCTTGCCCGCGCTGCTTCCTGGGCGGATCCTCCTCGCTGCAGATCGCGGATCACTCCCGCGACCTCTCCGTGGGCCTGCTGGAAGGCTTCGTCGAGTTCGCTGCGCATCGAGTCGAAGAGCTGATCTCGCCGCTCCTGGAGCCGTTCGAGCTTCTCCTGGTAGCGGGCGCGTTCGCTCTCACTTTCGGCGCGCAGGCGGCTGGCTTCGGCGCGCTCGCGCTCGAGGGCTGCCCGGTGGTTCGAGAGCTCGGCGAGCATCTTGTCCAGGCGCCGGTCTTCCCGGTCGAGGAGGTGATTGGCCCGTTCGAGGACTTCGTTCGGCATCCCCATCCGCGAGGCGACCGCGGTGGCCGACGAGCTTCCCGGCGTGCCGAGCTTGAGTCGATAGGTTGGGGCCAGGGTCTCTTCATCGAACTCGACGCAGGCATTCTCGAAGCGGTCGTCGACGTTGGCCATCTCCTTGAGCAAGTTGTAGTGGGTGGTGGTGACCACTCGGGCGCCGGCGTCGGCCAACCGCTCGAGCACCGCCTGGGCCAGGGCTGCGCCTTCGCCCGGATCCGTGCCGACGCCAATCTCGTCCAGCACGACGAGGCTCCGGGGGCCCGCTTGCTCGACGATTCGCGAGAGGTTGGCCATATGGGCCGAGAACGTGGAGAGGCTCTGGCGGATGTCCTGCTCGTCGCCGATATCCGCAAGCACCTCGTCCACCGCGCCGATGCGCGCACCGGCGCCTGCAGGAACGAAGAGGCCGGCGCGGGCGAGGAGCGCGGCCAGCGCGATCGCTTTCATCGTCACCGTCTTGCCGCCAGCATTCGCGCCCGAGATGACCAGAACGTGCTGGGCTCCGCCAAGCCGGACGTCGTTGGGGATCGCTTCGTCCGCCGGAAGCAGGGGATGCCGCAGGAGGGGGAGATCGAAGTCGCCGTTCTCGTCGAGGATGGGCTCCACGGCCTCCTGCTCCCGGGCCAGGCACGCCCGCGCGAAGGCGAGATCGATCTGGGCGAGGAGTTGGAGGTTGGAAGCGACGTCGTCGCAGGCCGCCGCCGCCGCGCTCGAAAGCTGCTGCAACACGCGATGGGTCTCGCGAATGACGGTGAGTTCGGCCTGCTTCAGCCGGTTGTTCAGATCGACCAGGGCCTGGGGTTCGATGAAGACGGTCGTTCCGGTGGCCGACGCGTCGTGCACGATGCCCGGGACCCGCGAGCGCGCCTCGGCCTTGACCGGCAGCACGAAGCGCTCGCTTCGCACCGTGAAGTAGTTGTCTTGAAGTTCCGCGCGCAGCTCGGGCCGCCGAAGCATGCTTTCGATCTTCTCTTGAGCCTTCCCGGAAATCGAGCGGACCTCACGACGAGAGTTCGCGAGTTCGGAAGAAGCGGAATCTCGCACCTGGCCGTCGCTCTCGAGCGCGCGGTCGATCTCCCTGGCGAGCGACTCCCAACCCACCAGCAGCTCGCCGATTTCGGCCAACGCAGGAGCGCTTTCTGCCCGCTGCTGGAGAAAACGCGCCGTCTGGTGGGTGGCATCGAGGGTCGCGCCGAGCGCGACCAGTTCTTCGCCTTGCAGCACGCCGCCACGGGTGAGCCGCTGGAGCAGCGGCTCGAGCTCGCCTACGCCGGTCAAGGGCGGCAAGTCGTCCTCTTGCAGGATGGCCAGTGCCTGGCCGGTTTCCCGTAGCCGGGCTTCGGCACCCGCTGCGGTGGCTTCGAACAGCGATTCGGGCGTCTCCTCGAGCTGCCGGCGGCTTTGGGGCGTGCGCAGATGACGCGCAAGTTGCACGAGCAACTCGGCCCATTCGAGGCGTTCCAGGGTTTTCGCGGCGACGCGGAAGCTCACGGGGGCGAGTCTACGCGACTCAGCCAGGGCTGTGTTCCTGCCGAAAGGGTGACATGGCCGGATTCCCGCCCGCAGACGAGCTGTTGACCGAAGCGATTCTCGAGGAGACTCGTGATCTCGATCGTCGCAGCACTCGGCAAGTCCTGGAGGCGATTCATGGCCAGGATGTGTACGCCGTAGCGGCGGTCGGCCGGGTGCTTCCCGCCGTGGAGCGCGCCGTGGATGTCCTGGTGCTGGTGCTGACCGGTGGTGGGCGCTGGTTCAACATCGGAGCAGGGACCAGCGGGCGAATCGGAGTGCTCGACGCCTCAGAGATCCCGCCGACATTCGGCTACCCGGCGGATCGCGTCCAGGGCGTGATGGCCGGTGGGGAGTCCGCGCTCGTGCGGGCGATCGAGGGTGCTGAAGACGTGGCCGAAGATGCGATGTGCGCCCTCGCCGACCTGGAGCTGATGCCTGGCGATGCCGTCGTGGCGCTCTCTGCAAGCGGACGCACGCCCTTCGCTCTCGGTGGGCTGGAGGCCGCGAAGCAATGTGGCGCTCGCCGCATTGCCATCACCTGCGATCCGGCTTCTCCTCTGGCCCACCTAGCTGAGGTGCCGATCGTGCCCGTCGTGGGCCCCGAGGTCATCGCCGGTTCGACCCGCATGAAGGGCGGCCTCGCCCAGAAGATGGTCCTCCACCTGCTGTCGACGACCGTCATGGTTCGCCTGGGCCGCGTCGAGGGCAATCTGATGGCCAACCTCAACCCCGGGTCTCGCAAGCTCCAACACCGCGCCGTGCGCATCGTGATGAGCCTAGGCCGTCCGCCGCACAAAGGCCTGAACGCAACACGCGTTTGCGTTGCGTCTAGAGGGCTCGCATCTTGGTGATGTGCTCGCCGAGGATGAGGGTGTGGATGTCGTGGGTGCCCTCGTAGGTTCGCACGGTCTCCAGGTTCACCATGTGGCGCATGG
>JAFDCZ010000099.1 GCA_019312665.1 Deltaproteobacteria bacterium
GGCGCGTGTTCCGAGTCGGGCTTGTCATGCCGGCGCCGACAACCGGGCCGTGCTCGAGGGGCTGCTCGGTCACTCGGCTGAGCAGATCGCCGAGTGGGCCGAGCGCGGCGTGCTCTCCTGACCGGAAACTGCGGAAAGAACGTCCCCGCCTCTGGAGCGGGAATGCGGAATGGACCGCACCCAGGTAGCCTGCGCGCCCATGAAGGCTGCCCGTCCGATGGTCATCGCCCTGGGCGTGATCCTGCTCGTGCTGGTGCTGCACCTGGTCCTCGGCGACCACCCGTGGGAAGAGGGCGCGGTCGATCGCCGCCCGAACGGGAAGCCGATCCGTCCCATCGATCTCTGGATTGCCTACGGCTACTGGGTCGCAGCCGGGGTCGCCGTCGTCACCACGGCGCTACTCGCGACCGTGCATCTCTGGTTCGATCGGCTGCCGGCACCCGAACGCGTCGATCTGGCGCCGCCGCCCCGGCCCTCGAAGTGGGTGATTGGTGCCGTGCTGCTGGCCGTTCTCACGGGCATCGCCGCCGGGGCGCCGCGCATGGATGAGAGCCTGTGGGATGACGAGCTCTACAACGTTCGACGCTCGATCTGGGGCGGCTATGTCGAAGATCCCCGCGACGGCCAGCTCGAAGCGAAGGCCGTGAAGCTGCGAGACGCCTTCTGGTACTACCGCAAGCCCAACAACCACGTCGTTCATACGCTGCTGGCCCGAGCTTCCGTGAGTGTCTGGGCCGCAGTCACGGATCCTCCGCTGCGTTTCGTCTCGGAGACCGCACTGCGCATCCCCGCGATGCTGGCCGGAGCGGGATCGATCGCCGCCGTCGCCTGGCTCTTGTGGCGGCTGGGTTTCGCCGGGGCGGGTGTGATCGCTGCCTGGATCCTCGCGCTTCATCCATGGCACATCCGTTACCTGTCCGAGGCGCGTGGCTATTCCCTCGCGATGTGTCTGGTTTCGGTGACGCTGCTGCTCGCGGTCGCCGTGTGCCGGCGAGGCACCTGGCGTCGCTGGATTACGTTCGGGGTAGGCCAACTCCTCTTGTTGTGGACCTACCCGGCCACGCTCTATCACGTGCTGCTGCTGAATGCCGTCGTGGTGGGCTTCCTGTGGGCGCGGGATCGCGGCACTCCCGCGTTTCGTTCCCAGCTCACCCGCCTCGTCTTCGTCGGCCTCGCCGGGGCGCTCTTCTTCGGGCTGATGATGACGCCCAATCTCGTGCAGTACCTGGACTACGCCGAGACGCGACGGGGACACTCCGACATCGGCCTACGCTTCCTACGCGAGGTGGGCGGCCACATGCTGGCAGGCGTCGGCTGGGGAAGGGAGAACCCGGAGGCGGCTTTCTTCTACCCGCGGTTGGGGGCAGCGCCCGCCGCACTCGTCGGTTCGGTGATCGTCCTGTCGGTGTCCTCCCTCTTCTTCGGAGCCTTCCGCCTGGCCCGGGCAGGTGGCCTGCGCGCCGGGGTGGCCGCCGTCCTGCTCCTGGCCGCACCGCTCACCTGGTTCCAGTCCTACCTGCGCGCCGACCACCTCTACGTCTGGTACCTCTCCTTCGCCCTGCCGCCGGCCGCGATCCTGGTGGCGCTCGGGCTCGACGGCGTCGGCCAGGCCTTCCGCAAGCCGTGGGCGGGCGGGGCGTTGGCGATCCTGTTCCTCGGCCTCTGCTTTGCCCTCGCCTGGCCCGTGCATCACACCCAGTGGACGCGCCCCTATTTCCCGCTTCGAGATTCCGTCGAACTCACCCGGCCGAACCGCGACCCGCTGGCGCCCGAGAATCAACGCATCACCACCGTGGGTTGGACCTCAGGCCCGTCCTACTACGACCCGCTGGTGCAGGCCGTGCGCACGACGGATGAGCTGCTCCGACACATGCGCGAAGCCGAGGAGACCGGCAACGAGCTGTATGTGAACCTCGGCCGCCTGAGCATGGCATGGAAGCGCCACGAAGATCTGATGCGCATCCTCGAGGATGGGGAGCGTTTCGAGAAGGTGGCTGTCCTGCCGGGCTTTACAGAGGACCGCACCCGGCATGTCTGGCGGCTCAGGCCGCCGCCGGCCGCCGCTGCCCGCTAACCCGCGGCCTTCTCGCCGATCCACCCGATCATCACCGCGTACATTCCCTCGATCGCGGTGCGGGCTTTCTCTTCGGCGCCGTCGTTCGGCTCGAACTCGCAGGACCAGGTCAGCTCGCTGCCCTCGCCCTCTTGACGGACCTGCATCGTGGCCCGGTAGTTCGTCACCGGGAACGGGACGTTCTCGGGAATGCTGTAGACGAGGGTGCGGCTGGCTTCATCGACGGATTCGAGCTGCTCGCGGATCTGCTGGCCCGGGGCGCCGATCAGCCGGGCCATCCCAGGGCCCTCGCCGACGATTTCCGCTGGCGTGCCGGCGGGCATCCAGCTGGTGTCCCCGAAGTCCTGAACCACTTTCCAAAGGGCATCGGCTGAAACGTCGAGTGTTTTCTTCACGCTGGCGTGACCCATGGGATCCTCCTTCGGGGTGATGATCGCTCAGGGTGCGGAAGCGGGGCAGGGGTGCTCGAGTTTTTTCAGCAGGGCGCAGGCCGAGGGCAGCACGCCGACCTGGCTGCTGGCCTTCGGGTGGCGATGGGCTTCCAGCAGCAGGGTCTGGCGCGCTCGCTGGAGATCGCCCGTGGCCGATGCGAGCAGTGCGAGGACGCCCGACACATGGACCGTGGCCATGCTCGTTCCATTGGCGAAGGCGAACCCGCCGCCCGGGGCGGTCGAGACGATGTCGACGCCGGGCGCGGTGAGTTCGAGGCCTGGGCCGCGGTTGCCTTCCGGGTAGGGGGCCCTGTTCCGGCCGGTCGCCCCCACGCCGATCACGCTGGCGTAGGCGGCCGGGTAGAGAGCTTCCTCGCTCGAATCGTTGCCAACAGCTGCGACGAGTGTGACGCCGAGGCGATCGAGCCGATCGGTTGCGCCTTGGAGCAGAGGGTTCGTAGGGCCGGCCAGAGACAGGTTCACGATGTGGGCGCGCCGTTCCCAGGCGGCGTCGAGGCCGCGAAGCACATCGTAGAGCGCGCAGGCATCGCCGCGTTCCGGCGGGCCCGCGACGCAAACCGGGATGGCCAGCACATCCGCTTCCGGCGCGACGCCGGCGATTCCGAAACGGTTCTCGGGTTTGGCGCTCAGGATGCCGGCGATCATGGTGCCGTGGTGGGCGGGGCCCGCCGGCACGATCTGGGCGACGATCTCGACCCGGCCGAGATCCGGATGACCCGTCTCCGGGGCGGAGTCGAGCACGGCGATGCGGGCACCCGCGCCAGCGGTCACGAGCCGTGCAGCATCCAACTCGAGTTCGTCCAGGGCGTACTGCAGGGGGCGATAGGGGTCGGGGCCGCTCATCGCATCCTCGGCGACCGCCGCGCTGGTGAAGTAGGTGTCGTCAGGTGTGACCGTGCCGCCTTCCGGAAGGCCCGGGACGAGTGAACCGGCGCGTAGCCCGGCCGGTCCGCGCACCCGCGAGATCGACGCACAGAGAACGGGGCTCCAATACGAATCGACGATCGTCACGCCCTCGGCAAGGATCAAAGACGGATCGTCCAGGCCGTCGAGTGCGGCGCGCGGCAGGACCAACAAAGCCGTCGCCCCTTCGGTTCCAACCGGCTCTTCGAGCGCCTGGCTGATCCGCGGCGCTGCTTCCGGAAGCGGCGCGCATGCCTCCTCTTCTTCCCCAGCCCAGGTCGTCAGGGGGAGGAGCAGGCTCAGCGAGCAGAGCAGGGTGGGTAGGAAGCGCATCAGGTAGGTGGGGTGCTGGCTAGCGTTGAGCGCGCTCAGCGAAGAGTGTGAGGCCGCTTGCGCGAAGGCCGGCAAGGGCGTCTGTCAGCTCAGCCTCCGCGAGGCCGGATTCGGCAACGATCGCCAGTCGCAACCTTCCCGAAGTGTTTGCCGGTGCGGCGACGACAAGAAGATCCAGCCGCGCGAGGGTTTCGCGGATCTCCGCCCAGGACGCGTCGTCCCGGAAGATCACCTCGACCGCAGGCTGCATCGCCGTGTCCAGGCTGGGAGCCGATGCGGTGAAGAGCGGCTCGGGCGCGGTGCCGGAGAGGCCGAGCCACGCGCCGCCGACCAGGATCAAGACCGCAGCGGCCGCCGCGAGAAGATTGCTCTGTTGGCTCCGGGGGCGTCGCGGTGCGGGAAGCGAAACGTCCACCTCCTCCCTGACGCGCTCCAGCACCTGGCTGAAGACGCGCTCCGCATCGGGAGCGTCACCGCCCGCGAGATCCGTCTCATCCTGGATCCAGGAGAGTTCTTCGCGGCAGGCCAGACATTCGGCGGCGTGGCGATCGATTGCCCCGCGGACGTGGTTCGGGAGTTCGGGTTCCGCATACCAGGCGATCCAGTCGAGAACCTCGGCGGGGCATGAGGCGGTACGAGGTGTGGCCATCGTCAGCCATCCTTTCCGTTCGAATGAGGTTGCGAGCGCAGCTGTCTGCGCGCGCGAGAAAGACGTGATTTCACCGTGCCGCCGGAAACCCGCAGGCGCCGCGCGACTTCGTCTGTGCTGCGACCTTCGACGATCGAGAGTTCGACGACTTTGCGCTGGTCTTCCGGAAGCTCGTCGATCCGGTACTTGGCCCAACGCAGCTCGTCGCGGGCGACGAGACGTGCCTCCGGATCCAATTCGTCGGCAACGGATTCCAGCTGCTCGATCGGCGTGGCGATCACAGCGGAGCGCTTCAGCCGCCGCTGCGAACGATAGGCCTCCCGGCACTTGAACGTCGCAATGCCGAGGATCCAGGTGGACACCCGGGACTTCCCCTGAAAGCCCGCAGCGCCACGCCAGACTTCGAAGAACGTATCCGCGACGGCCTCTTCGGCGAGTTCCGGGCTACCCAGCCGCCGGTTCACGAACGCGAACACGCGGGGGTAGTAGCGCTGGAACAGGTCGCGATACGCCTCCTCGTCTTGCGCCGCGGTCTTGGCGAGCAGGATGCGGTCGTGCCGATCGTCGTTCACGGTGTGTGCCTTTGCATCTCGGACTACTCGCAGCCGAAGCCGGGGCCGCCGCAGCCTGTACCCGGGTTTGGATCCACGACGACCCGCGGAGTGTTCCGCGGGCGGCGCCTGGGTGTCGTTCGCGTGGCGGCTACCGGCTGGGGGTTCGGTGCAACCCGGCCCCCGCAGACGCTTCCCGCGCTGCCACAGGCCCCCGGGTGGGAGGCACGAGTCGTCTTCGGCGGGCCGAGGGCGGCCGTGCTCGGGGGAAGGCCTGCTCCGACGGACGTTGGGGCAAACCGATGCCGAGCCGGCCCCGCGGCGAGGGCGGGTGTGCCGGCGCGTTCTTCAGGGTCTCCCGCGCCAATGGCGAGGCTCAGTTCGTCGGGTTCCGCACACGGGCCCGCCGGAGCGAGTCCCATGGCCCCCGCGGCCCCAGGCATGCTCAGCCCAAGGATCGCGACTCCTAGAATCATGCACCCCGTGGCGAAGGGAATTCGTCGTTTCATGAGGCGCCTCCTTCGACGCTGCCCAGGGCTAGGATCACGAAGCCCCCGAACTGATCGCGACGATAGTCGAATACGGATACGTTGGAGCGGACCCGCTCATGGAGCCAGCGCGCCTCGATCCGCAGACGGCGGCCGAGAGCCCGACCCAGCACGAGGCGTGTCTGCAGCATGCGCTCGCGGTGATCGCTGGAGGACAGGCCGTACTGAAGCCCGGCGATCAGGGCGTCCGGTTCGGGAAAGGTGCTGGGGTGGCGGTAGTGGCGGAGGGCATAGCGGCCCGAGGCCTCGAGATCGAAGCGGGCGGGCAAGGCCACGCGCATCCCGATCTCCCATCCATGGGAATCGAAGGTGTACTCCTGGCCCCGGGCGGAGTAGCGATGGAAGCGGTACCCGCCCCAGGCATCGACGCCTGCGCCAAGCTGGAACTCATGAAGGGCGCCGATCCAGCTGCCTTGCCCGTCCCTGTTCCGTGCGCGGCTCTCGTCGATGCCTCGGGGCGAGCAGACGATGTCGTTCGGGTCGAGGCAGGCAGCGCCCGGGCGGCCTGGGCCGTCGGGAACGTCGTCGTCCGAGAAGCGGTAGTCGTCCCGGTGCATTCCGACCCGGAGAGAAGTGGCCGAGCGCTCGCTCCAGGCATGGTGCAGGGTGAAGGCCGCCGCGTTGGCCGATCGAAACGGATCGCCGTCGACCCAGGCATAGCTCGTGGTCAGCTCGAACCGCGCCAGCGTGTCCACGCCTAACGAGCGATCGAGCCAGAGGGTGAGCAGGGGTTCGGTGTTGTCGAATTCGCTCAGGTCGTCGTGGATCTGGCCGCTGATGTCGAGCATGCCGCCGAGGGCCCAGGGCCCGCTGTTCCACAGGTTGGCGCCGGTCTGGGCCCTCCAGCTGAAGCGGGTGTCCTGCTGCCCCTGGATCTCTTCAGGCAGCCGAACGCCCGCACCCCGCAGGACAGCGTTGTCGTCGTACTCGCCGCCGAGTTCGAGCACGAGCCACGGGCCCGGCTGCTCCGCGTCGAGAGCTTCGAGGGTGCGGCCGGCTTGTTCGGCCCAGGAGCTCCCCGGCCACTCTCTCTGAACGCGCTCCAGGGCAACGCGGGCCTCCGCCTCCTGGCCCATCTCGGCTCGCGCGCGCCCGGCGTAGAAGGAAGCCACGGGCTCGACATGGATCGGGTCGAGCTGCCGGGCGGCGTCGAAGGCATGCGTCGCTTCTTCCGGGCGCCGGAGGCCCAGGGCCACGAGCCCCTGGTAGAGCAGGCGCTCGGCGGGGGAGGCGTCCCCCTCCGCGGCGACGGCGAGTGCCCCCTCCGCAGCGAGCAGATCGCCGAGTTGGAATTGGGCGATGCCCTCCTGGAGGGCGAGTTCCGGACTGCCGAGTCCGAGGGCGGATGCGGTCCGGACGGCTTCCAGAGCGGCGCCCGGGTTGCCCTCGGCGTTTTCGCAGAGCGCCCGGGCCCACCACAGCTCGAGATCCGCCCCGAGTGAAGCGGACCGGAGGTCGGGCAGGGCGGCTCCGCAGCGCCCTTCGGCAACCCAAGCCAACAGACGCTCGCGATCGGGTGCGGCGGCCGCCATCTCAGCCGCCGTCGAGACGAGGGCCAGCGCGATCAGCGGCGCGCAGAGATTGCGCGGCGAGCGCCTCAGGCCCTTCGGTCCATCGGTGTTCCGCAACTCGGTCCAGGTTCGGCTCATGTTCAGGAAAGGGCCTCGAGAAGAACCCTACCACCAGGGAGGTCCAGGGTATGAACGGGCACACAGCAGCCCCCCGGGGAGCGGCTTCGACAATTCGCCGCGTACCTGGTGAGTGACCTGTTGGATGGCCAAGGGCTCCACATTTTTTTCTGATACGGGGAACCCCTGGCGATGTCGCGATCACCCACGGTTGCCGGCCCCTCGGGCCGAATTCTCCCAGGAGCAATCGGTGTTGGCCACAACCCCTCCCCGCAGTTACTTCCGCAAGAAGCCGATTCAGGCGCGCTCCCGGCGAACTGTCGAAGCGATCCTCGAGGCGACCGATCGGGTGCTGCGTCGGGATGGCTATGAAGTGGCCTCGACGAATCGCATCGCCCAGGTCGCGGGCTACAGCGTGGGCTCGCTTTACCAATACTTCGCGGACAAGGAGTCGGTGGTCCGGACACTGATCGACCAGAGCCTCGCAAGGGAGGATCAGCTGGTCGCGGAATGCCTGGCCAAGAAGGAAGGTCAGCCCTTGGGGCACGTCCTTGAATCGCTCGTGGACTTCCTTCTGCAGGGCCGCTGGATGGACGCCCACGTGCATCGCACCCTCGCGAGCGAGTGCGCCGGACTGTACGGCCAACCGGCTCTCGCCCGCATTCTCGAGGCCCAGGCGGCGCTACCCACCGCACTTCAGCAGCTCGCGATCAAGCATTGGGATGGGCTGCGTCGCGATGATCTGGGGGCCACGCTCTGGGTGCTGATGGCGGCGACGCAGGCGGTGACCTTCCAAGCGGCGGTGAGCCCGCAACCGGATGTGACCCTGGCGAGCCTCGTCGCACCGCTCGGCGAGGCCTGGAGCCACGCACTCCAGGGGCCCGGGCTCGAGCATCCCCTCGTCGAAGAACTGGCGCCAACGTGGCGACGAGGCCCGAACGCCACCACCGACGACGCCTTGACGGTCTCCCCCAGGCTGGCCGAGCTCCGGGCGCTCCTCCTCCGCTCCCAGGTCGCGGGCGATCCGGCTCGGTTTGCCCCGGCGGCGTTTGCATTGGCCTGTCTCCCCGCCCTGGCCGCTCTTCCCGCCACGGCGCGGCCCGGCGTGAGCGACGAGGCTCTCGATCGGGAGCTTCGGGTCTTCGCCTCGGCCCTGCTCGAGACTTGCCACGCGCCAACCGGCTGATCGGGCACTTGAACTTCCGCCATTGCGACCGGCGCCCCGGGGCGTGAAGCTTGTCCCGCTCGGAAGGGGGGGGACAGTGAACCTGCTCCTGGATCTGGAGATCCTGGGCTGGCTTCTGGTAGGGCTTGCTGGCCTGCTCGGCATTCCAACGTTCGCGGCTCTGGTCGCCGGCGAACCCTTCTCGCCCTATCTGCTGAGCGCGATCACCGCAGCGGTGCTCGGGCTGCCCCTGGCCATCTCCGCTCGGGCACCCAACCGACGCATGCGCAATCGCGATGCCTTCCTGGTCGTGGCCGGCGGCTGGCTGGTCGCCTCGAGCTTTGGCGCGCTGCCCTACGTGCTGTCGGGTGTGCTCGGCCCGGTCGACGCGCTCTTCGAATCCGCTTCCGGCTTTACGACCACGGGCTCCACCGTGATGACCGATCTGGAGAGCGCTCCGCGGGCACTTCATCTGTGGCGGGCGCTCAGCCAATGGGTCGGCGGGATGGGAATCATCGTGTTCGCGGTCGCCATCCTCCCGCTGCTCGGCATTGGCGGCATGCAGATGTTCAAGGCAGAGGTCCCCGGCCCCATCACCGATAAACTCACGCCCAGGGTCGCGGATACCGCGCGGCGGCTGTGGCTGATCTACGTGGGCTTGACCGGGATCGCTTTTCTTACTTTCTGGGTGGCGGGGATGGGGCCCTTCGATGCGCTCTGTCACGCGTTGACGACACTTTCCACAGGCGGCTTCTCGACCCGGTCTGCCTCGCTCGGAGCGTTTTCGCCGCTCATGCAGTGGTTGGTCGTCTTCTTCATGCTTGCCGCCGGAATGAACTTCGTGCTTCACCATCAGCTGCTGATGGGTCGCTTCCGGCAGGTCTTCCGGGATTCGGAGCTGCGCTTCTATCTGGCGACGGCGCTGGCATGGACCGGTGTCGTGGCATTGGGGCTGGCTTCCGCAGGCGAATCGGCGCCCATCCGGGATGCCGCCTTCCAGGTGGTCTCGCTACTGACGACCACCGGCTACGGCACTGCGAATTACGAGTTGTGGCCGGCGCTTCCTCAATTGTTGCTGGTCCCGCTCCTTGCACTGGGCGGCATGGCCGGGTCGACCTCGGGCGGGTTGAAGTCGATGCGGGTCGTGCTTGGCTTGCGCTCGTTCCAGGTCGCGTTGCGGCGGATCATCCACCCCCATGCGGTCCACACCGTG
This sequence comes from Deltaproteobacteria bacterium, assembly GCA_019312665.1. GTDB lineage: Bacteria > Myxococcota_A > UBA9160 > UBA9160 > UBA6930. Next base: position 9,517 of record JAFDCZ010000099.1, read on the forward strand.
CGGTTCAACGATCGGGCGATCGCCGATGACGTGATCGCCGGCGTGGGCGTGTTCTTCATCGCCTATTTGTTGCTCACGTTCCTGGGCTCTCTGGTCGTCGGCTCCGCCGGCTACGACGTGATGACGGCCGTCTCCACATCGCTCACTGCGGTCTCGAACGTCGGGCCGGGCTTCGGCGCCGTGGGGCCCGCCGACAACTTCGCGCATCTCCCCGCCTACGTGAAACTCAGCCTCTGCCTTCTGATGGTCGCGGGCCGTCTCGAGATCTTCACGCTCCTGGTCATCTTCTCGCCCGCGTTCTGGCGCCGGTAGCGGGGACGTTCTTTCCGCTGTTTCCGTTGTTCGGCTTCCCGCGGAGCGGAAAGCCGAACAACGGAAACAGCGGAAAGAACGTCCCCGCACTCCGGTTTGACAGCTCTGCGCGGGTGCATAGGCATACTCCACAAGGAGGAAGCATTATGCGAACCGTTTCCATTCCCACGAGATTCGATCGTTGGTTCAGTGAGCTCGATGGCGCGCTGCAAGGCGCGACGCCCGGCGAGCTCTTCACGCCTGCGATCGACATGCTGGAGCACGCCGATCGCTACGAGATCTTGGCCGATCTCCCCGGAGTGCAACAGGGCGACGTGGACGTGGCCTTCAACGATGGCACGCTCACGATTCGCGGCGAACGCTCCGTGCCCGAGGTTTCCGAGGGGCGGGTGTTCCGCGCCGAACGTTGCAGCGGCAAGTTCGCGCGCGCCGTCGTCTTCCGCGAGGAGGTCGATGTGGAGAACATCGAGGCGACGTTCAAGGACGGCGTGCTCTGCGTCCGAGTCCCCAAGATCGAGCGCCGCAAGCCGCGTCAGATTCCCGTCGCCGTCCACTGAGCGGCGAGGATGCCCCGCGGTTCTTTCCCGGCGGCCCGAAGTTTCGGGCCGCCGTCGGATCGCGCTTGAACACAGCGGGCCTGAGGGGCATTCTCTAGCTGATGTCTCAGCCGGGCCGTTTCCGAATTCCGAGCCGCAATCGCGCCTATGAGCAGCACCTGCATCCTGCGGTGCGCTCGGCGCGCCGCGTTGAGCGGATCCTTCTGTCGCTGATGGCTGAGATCCAGGGCGGCGGGAGCACGGTGCGGATTCGCCAGGTCTTCGAGCGACCTCGCGAAATCTTTCGGCTGGAGATCGAGTCCCCTGAATGGGGCTACCAGCGCACGACTCTTCTCGACCGCGACACCCTGGAGGAGTTGCTGGCCCAGGATGGCGTGCGGGAGCGGATCGAGATCGCCGGCTGACGGCGCCCGGGTGGCGGAACGGGTAGACGCGGACGACTTAAAATCGTCTGGCCATTGGCCGTGCAGGTTCGAGTCCTGCTCCGGGCACCAGCTGCCTCCTCGAGCGGGGGCTGGCTCTAGCCTTCCTCGGAGGGCAGGTCGAGCGCGTCGGTGATCTCCTTGAGCTTGCTCGATTCCGCGATGAATTCGATACCGGCGCCGGCTTCCTCGTCCTGGGTCTCTCCAGCGGGAGCGATCACTCGCTTCGACCAGGCGATCCGGCCAATCGTCTCGACCGGCTCTTCGTCGGGCACATGGATCTGGACGAGGACGCGCTGGCCGGGGGAGGGCGGATCATTCGTGCGAATGAACGCGCCGCCGCGCGACACGTTCGCCACGTACTCTCGCGTATCCCGGAAATACGTGCGCCCGGTGCGCGGATCCGTTTCCGGATCGATGGTGGTGATGTGTACCGGGACATGCACCGACACGCGGCGATGCCGGCGGGATCGGTCGAAAGAGTCCGTCATGATGTTTCCCCCTTCCTCCGCTTCGCCCTCACCGACCGGCAACTTGAGCCCCGACTCGCAGCTGATCCTCAAGGGAAAGCCGTACGCGGTCGATGGATCCTGCGTCGCGGCCAAGCCGGCCGACGTAGGAGAAGCTTGTGGCCGGAGACCTGGGAACGCTGGGAGATGCGCTGCTCGAGCGGCTGGGCCTGCCTGAGGGAGAGCGTCTCGGGCTGCTGGAGGTAGGGCCCACGACGGTGACCCTGGCGCGCGAGTTCGAGGACGAGGAAGGACTGCCTCGCTCGGCACCGGTTCTTCGTGCGGAACTCGAGACCTTTCCGCTCGCATCGGTGCTCCGGGCGATTCACGTCGCGGAACGTTCCGGCCTGCTGCGCTTCCGATATCGGGATCATCGCAAGATCGTGTACTTCGACCGCGGAGAGGTGATCTTCGCCTCCTCGAATCAGCGCGTCGATCGGCTCGGCGAGTGCCTGCTCCGCGCGGGTGTCATCGATCTCGGGCAACTGCGCGAAGCCGAGCGTCGGTTCCAGCCCGCCGATGCCGGCGACCGCTTCGGCAAGGTGCTGGTCGAGTGCGGCCTGCTCTCTCCCCGCGAGCTGTGGAACGGGGTGAAGTATCAGGTGGAAGAAGTCGTTCGTTCGCTCTTTGCCTACGCCAGTGGCACGGTCTGGTTCTGGGAGGGTGAGGTCGAGCCTGACAATGTGGTTCGTCTCTCGCTCGAGACTGCGCGGCTCGTGGACGAGGGGCTTCAGCGCAACGACGAGCTGACCAAGTTCTTGGCCGTGCTGCGAGATCCCCGCGTGGGCCTGGCCCGGGTCGAGGGCTTCCGCTCGGATCTCGGCGGGAACGAGCGGGCCCTCGCCGATGCCATCGGGGTGGGCCGCTCATTCGATGAGGTGTGCCGGGTGTTGGATTTCGATCCGGCCTCAGCGGCTCGCAGCATCCAGCTGCTGCGTCTGGTCGGCGCCGTGCAGCTGATGCGGCTGCCAGAGAGTGGCGGCCTCCTGGGCGAGAATGGCTTGGACGGTGTCGATCAGGAAGCATTGCGCGAGCGGGTCGCCTCTCTGGCAAAACTGATCACCGAGTTGGTTGGTGTCCTGGTGGAGAGCGAAGGCGACCAAGCCGCCGTTGTCGATCGGCTCAGTCGGGTGCTCGACGACGCGACCGGCCGTTTCCCAGCCCTGCTCACCGGTGTGAGCCTGACCTCGGATGGCGGGCTCGATTCGGACATCCTGGTCGGGCGGGCTCTCAAGCTGCCGGGCAACCGGGAGGAGCAGTTGATGGGCGCGCTCGGGGAGCTGGTTGCCTACCTGGAGTTCGAGGTGAAGAACCACCCGGGAGTCGAGGACCCGGACGCGGTGCTCGAATCCCTGCGGGCCCATCGCCGAGAGGCGCTTGCCTAGGGCTGGCTTGCAGTCTTCGGGATCGATCCAAAAATTCTGCAAATTCCATAGGTTGCGGCGGTACTTGCCGAACCCGTACGGCCACTTGAAACGCCTCCGCGCTTCGGCGCCCAGTCAGAAGGTCACGGGCGCAGCTTTGGCGGAGAGATGCGGATGGGAGGGTTCCCTGCGATGTTGAGTTCCTTCGATGCCGAGCCGCCTCCACCACGCCCGCAACACAAGTTCGCAAGGAACGTCCCCACCATGGAGTGGCTGACGGGGGTCCATTCTGTGTTGGAGGCTTTGCGGGCGAGTCGAAGGGAACTTCGACGGCTCGAGATCAGGCCGGGTCGGCAGGATCGGGGTGAGCTGGCTGAGATCCGGCGGCTCGCGGAGGAGCGAAAGCTCCCGGTGGCCGAGTTGCGCTCAAAGGGCAGCGGACGGGACGAAAACCAGGGGGTTCGGCTCGAAGCTGGAGCGCTTCCGGAGCTCGATCTCGAGCCGCTGCTGGCCGAGGCTCGCGGGGAAAGCCCGTGGTTGATCGCGCTCGATGGGGTCGAGGATCCTCACAACGTTGGCGCGGTAGCCCGGGTGGCCGAGGCGTGCGGCTGCTCCGGCCTGCTTCTCACTCGCCGTCACGCCCCGCCCCTCACGCCGGCGGTCTCCCGAGCGAGTGCCGGCGCGATCGAGCATCTCCCCGTGGGGCGCGTTCCCAACCTCAAGCGGGCCCTTGAGGCCCTCCGCGAGCACGGCTATTGGTCGATCGGCGCGGATGCGGAGGGTGACTCCCTGTATGGGATGGACGCCCGCAGCTGGGAGGGCCCGCTGGTCTTCGTGCTTGGAGCGGAGGGCCGAGGCCTTCGACAGGGTGTACGGGATGCGGTGGATTTCCGGGTGGGAATTCCCATGCTTGGCCAGATCGAATCCCTGAATGTCTCGACCGCGGCCGCCGTCCTGCTCTTCGAGGGGGTGCGGCGGGCCGCCGCCGTCAAGGCATCCGGGTCCGCTAGCGACTAGGCTCGTAAGTCCGCGGAATGGAGCCGTTTGCGCGTTGCGGGTCGGTGAGGCTGTGTCTATCATCCCGCCTCGGTCGGCTTCATGCTGGCGTAGCTCAGTTGGCTAGAGCAGCGGATTTGTAATCCGCAGGTCGTGGGTTCAAGTCCCTCCGCCAGCTCCAGGTGCGCAGCAGGAGGCCTTTCGAGGCCGGGTTCAGGGTAATGAGGGGCGGCGCAGATTTCGGCCGCACGAAACACATCGATCAACGAGAGCGACAGCGTTCGATCTCGCCACGGTCCCTCGTCGGAGGTTGCGCAGCGCAAGAGCGGCGCAAATCGGCGAGGAGAGCGATGGTGGGTCTTACGCTCTCGTACGTTTTGATTCACTAACACATGGCGGGGGCAACAATTCGATCGAGGCACGTCCTCGTGAGGCGTGGAGAGGTACCGAAGCGGCCAAACGGGGCAGACTGTAAATCTGCTGTCTATGACTTCGGAGGTTCGAATCCTCCCCTCTCCACCATCTCGGTAGTTCCCAGGCGGGAATAGCTCAGCTGGCTAGAGCACGAGCCTTCCAAGCTCGGGGTCGCGGGTTCGAATCCCGTTTCCCGCTCCAACAATTCAACCGCTCACGTAGCTCAGTTGGTAGAGCACGTCCTTGGTAAGGACGAGGTCACCGGTTCGAGTCCGGTCGTGAGCTCCACAGAAACGATCCACAATGCAGTCGCCTCAGGCGGCGCATCGCAGACGAAAAAGGAACTGGCGAGATGGCCAAGGAGAAGTTCGAGCGCAACAAGCCCCACGTGAACGTGGGTACGATCGGTCACGTAGACCACGGGAAGACGACGCTGACGGCCGCGATCACGTCGCGTCAGGCGCACAAGGGCCTGGCCGAGAAGGTGGACTTCGCGAACATCGACAAGGCCCCGGAGGAGCGCGAGCGCGGCATCACGATCGCGACGGCTCACGTGGAGTACCAGACCGAGGCTCGGCACTACGCGCACGTGGATTGCCCAGGCCACGCGGACTACGTGAAGAACATGATCACGGGCGCGGCGCAGATGGATGGCGCCATCCTGGTGGTTTCGGCGGCCGATGGTCCGATGCCGCAGACGCGCGAGCACGTGCTGCTGGCGCGCCAGGTGAACGTTCCGCACATCGTGGTGTTCATGAACAAGGTGGACCAGGTGGACGACGAGGAGCTTCTGGAGCTGGTAGAGCTCGAGGTTCGCGAGTTGCTCTCGATGTACGACTTCCCGGGCGACGACATTCCGATCGTGCTGGGTTCGGCGTTGAAGGCGGGCGAGGACCCGACCAACGACGAAGCGAACAAGTGCATCGACGAGCTGATGGACGCGCTGGATACGCACATTCCGGAGCCGGAGCGAGCGCTGGACAAGGCCTTCCTGATGCCGGTGGAGGACGTCTTCTCGATCACGGGCCGGGGCACGGTGGCGACGGGTCGGATCGAGCAGGG
>JAFDCZ010000251.1 GCA_019312665.1 Deltaproteobacteria bacterium
GGAGATGATCTTGGGGAGCCCCAGCTCCTCGAAGGTCTTGATCTTGTATGGGATGGCGCGAAACGCACCGGCAACTGCGCCGCGCTGCATGAAGACGTTGGCTCGGAACCGCGAGAGCCCGCGAACACCGAACGAGAGGTCGAGCTCGTTGTTCTCCTCGAAGCGATGCTTCTGGGAGTCGGTCAGAATCGAATAACAGAGCTGCTTCGTTTCCGAGGGTGAAAGGGGCGGCATCTTCAAAGGATGCAGTTTTCCATCGATCCGAAGCTGAGGCGGGGAGCTGGTCGTGATATGGAGGTCACTTCCCACCTTCTCGATCATCGCCTTGAGCAGCTGGTGCAGGTTCACCATGAATCGCTCCTAGAAATCCGCAGCCGAGACCCGATAGACCTCGGGGAGGGTGGTGGTGCCCGCTTTGACCATGTTCAGGGCGCTCCGTCTCAGAGTCAGCATCTCGAGGCGAATCGCCTCCCGCTTGAGCTCCGTCGTCGAAGCGCCGTTCAAGATGAATTCCTTCAGCTCTTCGCCGATGCGCATGACTTCATAGAGCGCGATCCGGCCCTTGAAGCCCGTATCCGAGCAGACGTGACAGCCACGGCCCTTGTTGGCGGTGGTGGCCTTCGCCTCCTCCTCGCCCATACCGGCTTCCATGAGGGTTTCGGCGTTGACGTCCGGATCCGGCTCGGTGCACTCGACACAGATCCGCCGGGCGAGACGCTGGGCGACGATCGCATTCACGGACGACGCCACGAGGAAGGGCTCGATGCCCATGTTGAGCAGGCGATTCACAGTCGAGGGCGCGTCGTTGGTATGCAGGGTCGAGAGGACCATATGACCGGTTAGAGCGGCCTTGACAGCGATCTCTGCGGTCTCGAAGTCCCGAATCTCGCCGACCATGATGATGTCCGGGTCCTGCCGGAGGAACGAACGCAGCGCAGCCGCAAAGTTGAGGCCGATGTCTTCGTGCATCTGAACCTGATTGATGCCCGTGAGATTGAACTCGACCGGGTCTTCGGCAGTGGAGATGTTCTCAGAGATCTGGTTCAGCTCCGAGAGCGCCGAATACAGGGTCGTCGTCTTGCCGGAACCCGTGGGGCCGGTCACCAGGACCATTCCGAACGGCTGGTGAATGGCGTCCTTGAAGACGTCGAGCTGATCCACCTCGAAGCCCAGCTTGGTCATGTCGAGCTGAAGGTTCGACTTGTCCAGAAGCCGGAGCACGGTCTTCTCGCCGAAGAGTGTCGGAAGGACGGAGACGCGATAGTCCATCTCCTTGCCCCGTCCGAGCTTCAGCTTGATGCGTCCATCCTGGGGAAGACGCCGCTCGGCAATGTCGAGCTCGGACATGATCTTCAGGCGTGACGTGATCGCGTTCCGCAGCTTCATCGGCGGCTTCATGCTCTCGTAGAGCACACCGTCGATGCGGTAACGGACCCGGAAGGCCTTTTCGTAGGGCTCGATGTGGATATCCGACGCGCCCTTCTTGATGGCGTCGGTGAGAATCAGGTTCACGAGCTTGACGACCGGCGCGTCCTCGGATTCCTTTGCCAGCTCGAGGACGTCGACATCGTCTTCATCGGAGAGCACCTCGACATCCGAGTCGTCAAAGTCGCCCATGATGTCGTCGATGCTGGCGCTCTTGTCGTAGTGCCGATCGATGGCCCGCTTGATCTGCTCTTCGGAAGCGACGACGACTTCGACGTTGTATCCGGTGAGGAACTTGATGTCGTCGATGGCGAAGATGTTCGACGGATCTGCCGTGGCCAGGATCAGCGTGGAGCCGGCGCGGTTCACCGGCAGCACGTTGTGCTTGAGGGCGACTTCTTCCGGGATCAGCTGGATCACTGCCGGATCGACGTCGAAATCCTCGAGGTCGATGTCCGGAACGCCGTATTGGGAGGCCACGAAGCCGGAGAGCTCGTTCTCCTGCAGGAATCCGAGCTTGGTGATCTGGGCTCCGAGGCGCCCGCCCTGTTCGCGTGCCTCCTCGCGCGCCTTCTTCAGCTGCTCGGTGGTAAGGAGGCTCTCCTTGACAAGGAGCTCGCCAATCCGCTCGTTCAACCCAGGTTCTCCCCTCGGGTTCGCGAGCTTCCAGTGCCGGCGAGGACTTGGCCCCCTCGCCTGCACGTGGGAAACCCCTGCGAACCCGCCCGGTTATCGGCGGGACCCCGAGGGATCTTTACTCCGACGCACCACCCGCGGGGGCAGCGCCGTCGCCCCCTTCGGCGCCAGCCATCGCCTCGTCCAGGCGGGTGCCGCGGAAGCGGAGCACGGCCAGGCCCAGAGTCGTCAGGCTCACCCAGAAGACCGCGTGTGCCAGGGTGCCGAGGGCCAGGGCCAGCTCCTCGGAGACCCCGAGGGGCACGAGAGCCGCCCGGCAGGCCGCATGATAGGTGCCAGCAAAGCCGGGAGCGGACGGCAGGGCGACAGCCGCGCCCACCCAGACCATCAACGTCCAGCTGGCCTGGAGATCCGGCCACAACCCACCGAGATCGATGCCAAAGGCCCGAATCGCGGCGTAGTAGGGGATGATGTTGATCACCAGCCAGAACGTCACCGAGTGAAACAAGACCCAGAAGAGATCTCGACCGCTGCGCATTCCCCGCAGGCCATGGGCCATCTGGTCGAGCAAGCCACAAATCCGATTCACCGGCCCACGGGGAGCCCAGCCAAGCCCCCAACGGACCAGACCGATGAAGAAATCCGGGGCCTGGCGCAGGGCAATCACCCCGAGAAGGGGTACGGAGGCCACGATGGAGAGCGCGACCAGCGCCTGACGGCCATCCAGTCCAGACGCCTGGGCACCCTGGCTTCCCAGCACGATCGCCGCGAGCGCCAACAAGCCAACCGCGTCGATCACGCGTTCGACGATGACGCTGCCGAAGACCGCCGCGCCGGACATCCCTGTCTCTCGAGCGAGAAACCACGAACGAGCCAGCTCACCCAGCCGAAAAGGAAACAAGTTGTTCGCCATGTAGCCGACCGCGGTGGCGCGAAACAACGTCCCGGTCTCGATCTCGCCGAAGGCGCGAAGCAGATGGCGCCAGCGAAGCGCCCGGCTCCAGGTACAGAGCAAGTACCCGACGATGGACGGAAGCAGCAGCCAGGCAAGATCCACCTTGGCGATTTCCGCGGCGAGCACCTTGAAATCGACACCTCGGAAGGCGAAGACCAGGGCCCCAGCGGTGATCGCAAAACCGACCCACAGCCGGGGATCGGCCCAGCGCCGTCTGGCGGCGCCGACGGACGGGTTGGAGTTGCTCATCCCTCGCCCAGGCGCTCCCGAGCCAACTCCACGTCCCGTCCGATCTGGGCCTTCAGGGCGTCCGCGTCCGGGAACTTCTCTTCACCCCGAAGGAAGTGCTCGAAGCTCAGTTCGATCCGACGACCATAGGCGTCAGCGTCGAAATCGAGCACATGCGCCTCTGCCAGCACCGGGTCGTCGTCCTTGAAAGTGGGGCGCCGCCCGACGTTCATGACGGAAAGAAAGACGCTGCCCGATACGGGTTCCCCCTCATCCAGAAAGGACACATGGCCCGCATACACACCGGAAGCCGGCAGGATTTCGCTCTCCGAATCCAGGTTGAGGGTTGGAAAACCGATGCTGCGGCCGCGTTGGTCGCCCACTGCCACACGGCCCCGCGCGGCGTAAGGGCGATCGAGCAGGAGTGCCGCATCCTCCACCTTGCCCTCCTCCAACAACCCACGAATCCGGGTGGAATTGACGTCCTGATCTCTCACCGTGACCTCGGGAATGATCGTCACCGCGAAGCCCAGGCGCGGCCCCAACTCGGTGAGCGTCCGCATCGACCCCTCGCGGTCGCGACCGTAGTGGAAGTCATAGCCGACATACACCTCCCGGGGCCGGATCCGCTCATGGAGGATTCCCCGCACGAAGCGCTCCGCGGGAAGCTGGGCGAACTCCCGGGTGAAGGGCTCGACGATCACCACATCGACGCCCTGGGCCTCGAGCAGCTCGAGCTTCTGCTCCAGCGTCGTGAGCAGCCGGGGCGCCTGATCCGGCCGGAGAACCTTTCGCGGGTGGGGCTCGAAGGTGTACACGACCGCCGGGCCGCCCAGGGCTCGGGCCCGGCCGATCACCGTTTCCATGATCGCTCGATGTCCCAGGTGGAGGCCGTCAAAATTGCCGACCGTCAACGCTGAGCCGACGAGCGGATCTCCCACGTTCTCACTGCCTCGAACCACCCGCAATCGCTAGACTCCCGCGCCGGATGCCTACCCTCTGGCGCTACACCGCTGTCCGTTTCCTGTCGGCCTTTGCCGGATCGCTCGTGATTCTGGCGCTCGTTCTCCTGGTCGTCGACATGTTGCTGAATCTCGGCGATGTGATCGAGGCCGGGACCGGCTTTCTGGGAGCGATCGGCTTGCTGCTCCAGCGCACCACGGCCACCTACCTTCCCTACCTGATCCCCGTCTCGACCTTCACGGGCGTCCTGTTCTCCGTGGGCCAGGCCGCTCGGCATCGCGAGATCGTTGCCACGAAGGCGGGAGGCGTCTCCCCCCTCCACGCTCTCCTGCCCATCTTCATGATCTCAGCTGGGATCTCCCTGGTCTCCTTCGTCTTGAATGAGACCATCACGCTCCGAGCCGCGAGCGCCGTGAACGCGCGCACGGGATCCTCCGTTGGCGAGGTCACGTTGAGATCCGGCTCGATCTGGTATCACACCGGCCGGATCATCTACAACATCCGGGATCCGCGCCCCGAAGGCCAGACGGTTCTCGACGTGCGGGTCTTCGAGCGGAACGAAGAGGGCCGCCTGATCCGTTTGATCCACGCCCGCGAGGCGGAGCGCCTGGCGCCGCATCAATGGCGCTTCGTCGGCGCCACCATTCGGAGCTTCGATCCGCTCGATGCCAAGAATCCGCCGGTCGTCGAGCGTGCCGAAGAGATCGTCCTCGAGTTGGGAGAAGACCGGACGCCCCACCTGCAGCAAGCCGAACTCGTGGTCTTGCCGCTCGCCACACTCGCTGGCTACGTGGGTGATGTCCTCGACGAGGGCGGCAACCCGGGCCGCGCCCGCGCACTTCTTCACAGCCGGCTCACGATCCCCTTCCTGGTGATCCTGTTCGCCCTGCTGGCCGTCCCACTCGGCCTGTCCGTCGAGCAGACCCGGAGCCTCGCCATGCCTGCCCTTCAAGGCGTGGGCCTGCTTTTCGTCTTCCTTATCCTACGCGAGTACAGCGCCAGCTTCGGTGCCCGCGGCGAGCTTTCGGCCGCCCTGGCGCCATGGCTCACCCTGCTG
>JAFDCZ010000100.1 GCA_019312665.1 Deltaproteobacteria bacterium
GAGCCAACCAAAGAGGCGGCAGGCGGTTCACGAGCCACCCCGGCAGACGACCTACCGGACGCTATAGCCTCTCGGCCCCGCGTACCGGTCCCTCAGGTATAAGTCGGCGGTTCATTCGGTGGATTGCTTTTCCGTTCTCGGCATCTTGAGACTCTCCTCGGGGTCCGAAGACCCCGCAAAGTGTCTCTTAGCTTAGGTCACCCATTGGTCCGACTTCTGCTGACGGGAAACAGTCAGATCAACCAGACCGCCGGTTGCCTTCACCATCAGGACCGCAATTTCGGGGTGCGTCGCAACCGCTTCGGTGGTTGAACTCATCGCCCCGGCGATGTCTTGGAACGTCGAAACCTGAACGGCGAGATAGACGAGCGTCGCGATCGCCGCTACCAATTCACCGATGCTACCGAGGTCTTGGATCGTCAACTGCGCCGCCGTCTAACTACCATTCGACGACCGGGCCCATCGCCCAGCCAAGTCGGATATTAGAAGCTGTCTCAGAAATGTCGAAACAGGATGCAGATGCATCCGAGATGGACGAAGCCGAGGAAGTTTTCAACGTGTCGCTCGTAGCGGATGACGAGTCGGCGAAAGTTGTGGAGCCAGGCGAAGAGCCGCTCGACACTCCAGCGTCGTCTGTACCGGCGTAGAGGCCGGCCGTCCTGCGTCTGGATCCTTCGGTTGCCCCTGTTGGGCGAGATGAGTTCGATGCCGCGCTCCGCGGATAGGCGAAACAAGCGGTCTTCGTGTGTCCGAGAACACCGGATTATGACAGCGTGATCTACCAGAACACGCTCGAGTAGGCGGAGAGCGCGGGCAGGACGCGATCTCCAATCGCTTCGGCTGCGCGGGGCCCTCGCGACGCAGCCCATCGCTGCATCACCGGCCGGAATGGCCGGACCCGTAGGACCGGCCATTCCGCGTGGTCAGGCGGTGGCTGGGCAGAGCGTGGACATCGCCCCGCTTCTGGCTCGCGCGGGGGGGGCGCTACCCGACGATCCCGAGGGAACGCTCCCGCGCCCGTGGATCGACCCCGAAAGCGCTCGAATTGCGCCCGCCGCGCGACGTGCCCGCGGCGAGCCTCGGGCACCGGCCCGCCCCCCGGGCGCCGGAGGCACGGGATGCGGGCGTGATCGAGCAGCTGCGCTCGATGGGGTACGTCGACTAGCCGGACTCGTGGGGCCGGGTGTTGCTCGAGGACCTCTCCGCGTGTCCCTCAGCTGGCTGCGCGGCGACGCAACGCTCCGAGGCCTCCGAGGCCCAGGCCGAGGAGCAGGGCAGTTCCGGGTTCCGGAACAACCCAGGTGGCGCCGGTGAGTGTGGTGGGAATAGGAATGACCCCTGGCGCAAGCATCCCGTCTTGGGGCTGAAAAAACGGGGTGACATCGCCGGTGGCGGCTGTGATCTGGATCGTGAGAGTACCGACAAGGACGTCGAGCCCAGTACCAATGAAGCCGCCAATGGCGACGCCACCCATCGAACCCGCAACCGCTCCGGTGTTCGAGTAGCCGGGCAGAGTCGGCCCTATTACGCTGAAGTTAGCCTGCCAATCCATGTTGCCCGCACCCGACGGATCTCCCGCCGGGGCTCCGAATGCGTAGTTGGCGTGGTAGGAGAGGATTGTGCAGCCTTGGCACCCGAATGACCATGCCCAGACCTCCGGGTTCTCCGCCAAGCCGACGTTCCAGGTATTGTCCAAGACGATGATGTCGCCGATGGAGACGGGACCGAGGTCTCCACTGGGGACCAGGGAAATGTTCGCGGCGCCCGCGGGCAGGGCCCACAAGAGGCAAGTCAGGACCGTAGGGAGCCACATCCGGTTCAACATCTGTCGCATGATTTCTCCTTGAAGTGGTTTTCGCACATAGCGAAGCGGAGGATTGTCCGCTTCGCGGACATCCCCTTCCCATCCGCGAAAAAATGCAATGCGCATGCCAAGGATAGATTGCGCGAATTCATTGAGTTTTCCAACGTTCCGCGCAACGGCGGTGGAAAACGAGTTCCGTGATCGCGGAAACTCCTTTCCGCGAATCGCCGTCCTTCCCGAGCTCCACACCCTGGTGGCAACGCATCCCGGACGCTGCGACGGTCCCGTCCATGACGATTCCGGGGCGCATGCGACCCGCCCTCCTCCTGGTCATCCTGGCCAGCTTGGCGAGCGGCACGTCCGACGCGTCCGTCCTCGTGGCGGAGCGCATCACGCGTGACCGCTTCGAGGCCTTCGCCGTCCAGACGTTCTTTGTCACGTTCGCTCTCACCGGCTCCTTAGCCCGGACGACTCCCGTGCCTTTGAGCATTGCATCTGGCACCTTTTTCACGCTTCTCGGCACCGGGGTCGCACAGGGAACCTGGGCGGGTATCGGGAGACTTTCGGGGGCAGCATTATCGGGACCGCGCTCGCTGTACATCTATGGCGGTCCGTTCGTCGGTTCGTCAGGAACCGGCAGTGTCTTTGGAACGGTCACCGCCACGGGCGGCCCCGGAGATTGGTTCCCCGGGCATGGAAACAAAATTCAATTTTCCGGTGCCGAGGTGGCCACCACGTTCGTTCCGGAGCCTTCGACCACGCCACTGCTCGCGCTAGGCCTGTTAGGTCTAGGGATTGCAGCCGTGCGGTCCCGTCGCCGGAGTCCCGCGTAGCGGGTTGCCGCGAACTCGCTACGGACCTGCTCGTGATAGCAGACTGGCTGGGCCTGGCAGCACACCGGCGCAGGCTGCACTGACCAGCTCAGCCTCGACTCCAAGCGCCACGGCTTCGGTCGGGGCGTTGTCGTTGGGGACTGGCACTGGCCGTGTGCAGCGCAGGTGCTGGCGGCGTGGCCTAGCCAGCCAGAATCAGTGGAGCCGGAGGGGCCGGATGTGTGAGCTGGCACTGAACCGCCCCGTTTCGCTGGCCGCACAATATCCGACGGCCGCGTTGGGGATAGGAGTTCCAACAGGGGTTCCATGTCCGATAAGGGGATCACTTAACAAGTACCCCGGGGAAGCCGAGGGTCCGTCGCTACTTGGAGGCCCATTGGGCGGGTTCCGGAATTGTCGATAGCAACAGAGGCCTGCCGCGGAGAAAGTGGGAGGCCCCAATCCCTATCCATCGAGTATTCAGGGCTCGACGCACTGAACGGTCGGTCAGGCGCAGCCCTGCACGTCCCCGGCGGGCGGCGCTTGATTCACCACGCGATAGGCTCTCACTCGCTCACGACACAGAAGTTCCAGTCCATCCTTCCACCGCACCGAGATCCGCGAGCACGCCCCCGTTGGGCTCCGGGGGCTGCCTCGAAACCGGTGCAGACCACAATCCGACCCTGTATCGTGTCCCCACTCGTCGAAGTTCACTGCGCGGAAGTCACGATGCGCATCCTGGGTGGGACGCTCCCTCGGTTTCCGCAAGCTGGCGGCTCTGGAGGCTGACATGCGGACCTGCTCCCTTTCGAAATGGATCCTCATTGCCACGGTCGTGGCTCTCTCCTTCGCTTCGCCGCCTGCCTTCGCGGTCACGGTCGGCGATTGCAACATCGACCCGGCGGATTCACGCCCTCGGCTGATTCCCATCGGCGACTCGCTCACCGAGGCCGGGGTGGACCTCCAGGGTGGCCAGTGGGGATACCGGGGACCGCTGCAGAAATTGTTACGTGCGGACCACGGTGGGGCCGACCCCTACGACTTCGTCGGGTTTCGCTTCCTACCGGCAAATCGCCAGGATGTCGACGACCCCGGCGCCCCGGCGCTCGACAACCACTACGCGGGCATCGGCGGCGCCAAGGCGCAGGGGATCCTGAACTGGATGAAGGAACCCCCGGACTCCAGCATCGAAGGCCCCCTGGTCCCCTGCTTCGAGGATGCTCCGGAAGGCTCGGTCGTGCTGCTGAACATCGGGTCCAACCGCGATGCATTGATCCCAGGAGACGAACGGACCCGGGAAGAGATCACACACGACAATGTCATCGCCATCGTACAGAGGATCAACGAGCTGGATCCTCTCGAGAGATTCGAGATCTACGTCGCGATCCCCTCGCCGACGAGCAAGTGCGAGGATGTCTTCTGCGATCCCAATGCTGAGCTTCGACCCAGGATCCAAGCGTTGATGCAGGAGGAGGATTTCCAGGGCAGGCTCCACATGGTGGACATGGCGGCGGCCTTCCAGACCAATGGAAACGGCCGGGCGGACTACGGCGATCCACGCGTCGGGCATCCGAGCAAGCTCGGCTACCAGATCATGGCGAGGGTCTGGCACCGGGCCCTGACCTTGAAGGACGCTGCCGAATACGTGGACGAGATCGTGTTCGAGCCGGGAAGCACTCCCGCCACGCACCCCGAGAACCTCATCGATTCGGATGAGCCCTACGGCGAGTACGGCTTCGAGGTGCTGAAGGTTCAAGACGACGCCGAGGTGGAGCTCGCCGAAGGCGGGTTGCTCGTGCACAACGCCGACCTGGGAGGTGCATCGATCTTCCGAGCGACGGCTGGCGAGGGACGCACCATCGATGCCCACGACACATCCCGGGTCGAGGTCGAGGCTGCCACGGTGAACGGAGTGCGGGGCAGTGACTCGGCGGTCGTGGCCATCCGCAGCGGCAACATCAGGGGACCGGTGGTCAGCTACGACGACGCTTCCGTGACGGTGGAGTCGGGTCAACTGCAGAATTTCTACAGCCGGGGCGGAAGCCTCGCGATCGAGGGCGGCTCCTTCGCACGACGCGACTACTGGTCCGTGGTTGCAGATGGAGACGTATCGATCTCCGGCGGCGACTTCCGTAGCGGACTCAAGCTGGATGGCGGACACACCCGGATCGACAGCGGCCTGTTCGGCTATCGCGTGTACCCGTGGTTCGCCAGGACGATCATCCTCGATAGCAGCATCCAACTGAATGGTGGCCAGCTGGAGATTCGTGGTGGTGAGTTCGAGACCGGTCTCGACACCACGCTCCCACACCCCGAAAGCCTCGCCGTACAGGGCGGAAAATTCTGGGACAGCTTCGAGCTGGATCAGGAGTTTCCCGCGTGGGACGAGAGCAACCAGCCCATCTTCGTACCGCTGCGAGGCGCCGGGATCGAGGGCAATCTCGAGCTCGACGGTTTTGCGAACATCGATGCCCGCAACACAGAGATCCATGCCGAGCTCATCGCCCATGGGACCAATCGCATCCTGCTCGACCAGGTTCGTGTGACCGGGGAGATTCGAGGCATGGACAGCGCGTTGATCGGGTTCATGGGAGGAAACGCGGCAGGCCTCTCTGCCCAGGGCCACAGCCGCATCGACTGGAGCGGGGGGATACTGACCGGAACGTCGCCCGAGGTGACCGTATCGGAGAACGGCCAGCTGATCATCTACGGCGCCGAGTTCGAGGTGGACGGGGTTGAGATCGGGGAGGACTTCAGCTGGCACTTGATCGAGCCCGACGATGGAACCTTGAAGGGTACGTTGGCCTCGGGAGACAGCCTGGCCGCGGCAGGAATCAGCTATTCGAAGCTCTCCCCAGAATCGCTGATCCTCTTGCTCGACTGCGACGCCCTCGGCGGAGATCAGGACGGAGACGGCGTCTGTGACCCCTTGGACAACTGCATATTCGAGGCCAACGAGAAGCAGCTGGACTCGGATCGGGACGGCTACGGGAATCGCTGTGATGCCGATGTCGACAACGACTGTGTGGTGGATCAGACCGACATCCAGGCGGTCATCGACCACTTCGGATCCATGGCGGAGTCCACCGAGTACGATCTGACCGACGACGGCATCGTTGGCGTCATCGACATCTTGATCGCCATCAACATCGCCACAGGATCCAGCCCCTGGCCGGGCTTTTCCGCCAAGCAGACAGTTTGCGAGGAGCCCGATCCCGCCGATGCAGATGGCGACGGCGTTGCCGATTCGTGGGACAACTGCACGGATGTCAGCAACGTCTCCCAAGCGGACTTCGACGATGACGGCTTCGGAGATGCCTGCGATCTCGATTTGAATGGCGACTGCATGGTGGATGCGCTGGACGTAGCCTGGCTCGAGACGAACAAGGCTCCGGCGGGCGTGGACGCGGCCGTGGTGACGGCGGCCACCGGCCGGTTCGCCGGTCCATCGGCCCTGCAACTCCCCGAGTGTGCCTGGAGCTTCGACGCAGATGGAGACGGCCATGGAGACCTGGTGGACAACTGCGTGGAGGTTGCGAACACGGACCAGGCGGACGCCGATGGCGACGGCTACGGTGACCTCTGCGATCTGGACGAGACCAACGACTGCGAGATCGACGACCTCGACGAGCCCTTCCCCGCTGGAGTGGTCCAACACGGTCCCTCCGCCTCGGTCAACACCGTCTGCGAGGATGTGGATGACGACGGCTACGGCTGGCATGTGGACAACTGCCTCACCGTGTACAACACCGATCAGGTAGACTCGGATCTCGACGGCTTCGGTGATGCATGCGACTACGATCTGAATAACGACTGCTTCGTCGACCGCCTCGATCTCGATCTTGCGAGCGCGGCACAACGGAAAGGCGTCATCGGATTCTGGGGCCTGGCTATGAATCATGAAGTCAGCGGAAGCCCGGTTCTGGACTGCGACCCCCTGGAGAATCCGGACGGAGACGCCGTCAAGCCGAGCTACAGCGACCTGTGCCCCCAGGCATTCAGTCCGAGCTACATGGCCAGCGATGTGGGGAATGCGCAAGACAGCGACGGGGACGGACTGGGGGACGCCTGCGACCTCGACTTCAACAACGATTGCGTCGTCGACTCCGCCGACCGGCTGATGCTTTTCTGGGCAGTCGGCGGTTTCGGGCCCCCTCGGAGCTATGGGACCACGAAGAAGGGAAACGGCTTCAACTACTGGTATCCCCGCGCCATCGGTCGCTTCAACCTCGATGGAGACTACACGGTGGACAGGGACGACCTGACGAAATGGGACCAGCGCTTCCAGGAGCCGGGTTTTGGTCTCTCGCCGCCCGACATGCAGGCGCTTGGCTTCTGCGGAGGGCCCGACTACGACGGCGACGGGCTGGTCCTTGGGATCGACAACTGTCCCTTCGTAGCCAACCCCGGCCAGCTGGACACCGACACGGAGCTGAACAGCACGGGTGACGCCTGTGAGTGGACGCCCTAGGGGTGGATGCGCAGACTCGCGTCAGGGATCCGCTTTCGGAGCCATGAGGGTTCAGGCACGGCCATCGACGACATAGTCTCCATGCCTTGCAAAACTCTCTCTTGGGACGTGTTTCACCGGATCGGGGCAATTCGCACGTCATTCCGGGCTGATTGGTATACTGCACCTTACTAGGACGTGCTGAAAACGCAGGTTGTTTCCCGTCAGCAGAAGTCGGACCGATGGGTGACCTAAGCTAAGAGACACTTTGCGGGGTCTTCGGACCCTGAGGAGAGTCTCAAGATGGCGCGAACGAAGAAGCAATCCGCCGAAGCCGCCGTGCGTGAGAGCCGCCGGAAAAGCCTAACCGCGAGGATCTGACCTGTTCGCTTTCGGCTCCGCCGTCTCCCGGACCAGCGACGCGAAGTCCTTCCCTCTCCAGGCCTCTGAGGTATCACCTCTGGTCGCGTAGGGCTCGAGTTCCTCCCCCAGGGCTTCCGCCCGCTTCCTGAGGTCGCTGGGGACCGCCGCCCAGTCGATCTCGATGGGATTCTTCCACGAGATCACGAGGGGATCCTGTTCCGGCCGCGCCCCGATGTTCAACTGTGTCCGGTCGCCCCACCGGATCGGGTTCAACCGGGAAGCCGCCCATTTCCTGGCGTCGATCTGGACCCGTGCCTTCGAAACCGGCCCTGTCTCCTGCTCACAGGCATCGGCGATCTCGACCACTTCTTCGCCCAGCCGGTCACCCCAGGTGGCCCGGGCGTCCAGGTACCGGCGCCGGAACTCGGGCTTGTCCTGAACCCATCGCCGGATGGTGTCGCGGTGGGGCACACGCGAGCTCTTACAGATCGAGAGCAACGTCTCCCCGTCCGCAAGGCGGCGCAGGAGGCTCTCAGCCAGCTTCTCTGAGTAGATAGTGGGTCGAGCCATGGGGTTAAGTGTAGCGAGGGTGTTATTCGGCGGCCCTGAGCCGCTGAAATTCAGGGGCCGTATAGGGCCGTGGGGCCGTGCTAGTTACAGCCTAGTGCCGCCGGCTGCAGGCCCTCGCAGACCCGCTCGTGTAAGTACACGTTATTTCTTGGGTTTCCTTGGCACTGAAAATGCGGGTGTCGCCAGTTCGATTCTGGCCTGGGCCACCATCCACTCTTCCTTTCCGATGCCTCCCGGTCTGCATCGGAATCCTCGGCTCCGTCGTATTGCGGCCGGCAGCCAGCGCGAACGTTGCCCAGGGTTGGCGAGTGCAGCCGAACTCGAGCGGCTCGACCTAATCAGTAGCGGGCGAAGCAGGCGTCACCTCGTCCGGCTTTCCTGCCCGCTTCACGATGCGTTCTCGCAACGCCCCTTCCGAGGTGTAGTGGTACTCCTCGGTGAGGGTCAGCTCACCGCGCACGTACTCCCGAAAGGTCACGATCCTCTTCGCCTCGTCATAGATGGCCTCGTAGTAGCGGAAGAACTGGTAGACCTCTTCGTAGTTCTTCTCTGCCGCGATGTCCCGGACCAGCCCTTCGATCACGAAGTCGTCCGAATAGTAGATGTGACCGGAACGGACGTTCTCCGGTCCGGCCAGGGCAGCGGGCGGTAGCAGGAGCACGAGGGCGAGGAGGAGTCGCTCGATCTGGAATTTGGGTGTCGACATACCAGCACCATCACCTCCTGCAAGGCACGGGCAGGATACCAGACGTGTCGTGCTTCCCCGTCACTCGGTCGCGAAGCGCCCTACCTCGATGCCGGTGGTCAACGCAGATGCCGAGGCCTGGAATCCGCTTCCCGGTGCGCGAGGAACCGCAGCCGACTACCGTGCTCCCATGGCCACCACGCGCATCATCATCGACACGGATCCGGCCATGGGCTCGGCCGGCGGGGACCCCGAGGACAGCTTCGCCATCCTGCTGGCACTCAACTCGCCAGAGCTGACTGTGGAGGGGCTCACCGTGGTACAGGGCAACGTGCCCGTGGACCATGGCTACGCGAACGCCGTGCATCTGCTCGATCTACTCGGGCGCCGCGATGTTCCTGTACTCGCAGGCATCGAGCGCCCGCTGGATCCCGAGCGACGGCTGCAACTGGCATGGCTCGAACAACGGGGCGGCCTGGAGCGATTGGTGCCGTCGGCGACGCCGCCCGCTGGGGATCCTCACGCAGTGGATTTCCTCGTCCAGACTGTGCTCGAGAATCCGGGCGAGATCGTGCTGGTCACCATTGGCCCGCTCTCCAATGTGGCGCGGGCGCTCGAGCGTGAGCCTTCCCTGGCCGAGAAGATTCCTCGCATCGTGATGATGGGTGGAGCCGCGACCGTGCCCGGCAACATCACCCCTGCCGCGGAGTTCAACATCTGGGCGGATCCAGAGGCGGCGCATCGCGTCTTCGAGTCCGGCGTGCCGATCTGCATGGTCGGCCTCGACGTCTGCGAGCAGACCCACCTGAACGAGGATGTGGTGAAGCGCCTCGAAGCCGCACCTTCCGAGCTCGCACGCTTCGTCGCCCGTGCTGTCGGGCCTTGGATCGAGTTGCGTCGAAACGTCTTCGGCGCCGACGATCTCCACCTCTACGATTCACTCGCCGTTGCCATCGCCTTCCGCCCCGATCTCGTTCGCTCTAGTGAGGCTTTCGTGGCCGTCGAGACAGAGGGCACCCATACCGCGGGCGCCACGGTCTCGTACTTGAATCCACTCCTACGCGCCGCACTGACCGGACGCGAGCCGAACGTCGACGTGGCGCTCGAAGTGGACCGCGCGGGCTTCGAAGCGCTCTTCGCCGAACGGGTGATTGCGCCGCTCGAAGCACCGTCAGTGTTGGGCGCGTAACCGATGCCCAGGCTCTCGTTCGCTCTGACCACCCTCGCCTTCCTTGTCATCGGCTTGCTTGCATTTGGCGCGGGCTGGAAGCGCGGGCAGCCTGAGCCTCCGCCTGGCGTGCCGGCCGTGAAGGAGGATCGCCTGGAGCGCCTGACCCAGCGAGTCGATCGCCTCGCGCAACGTCTCGACGAGGAAATCGCACGCAACGTGGCGCTCGAGGAGAGGCTCGCCTCCGCACTCGAAGAGCGAACCGTGGAGCCGGATCGGGAGAGTTCCCCGCCCGCCCACCGGGTGGCGAACCCAACCCGCGCAACACTGCCCGGGGGAGGCTTCGATCCAGAGCCGCTGATCGCTGCCGGCTTCTTCGAGCGCGACGTGGAGGCCTACGCCGAGATCCTCGACGATGTGGAGCTTCGCCGTCTGGACCTGCGCGATCGCGCGGCCCGCGAGGGTTGGATGCATACGCCCCGCTACGCCAACGAAAGCAAAGAACTCTCGGCCGAGCTCCTTGTCGCAAGAGAGGAGTACGGAGAAGAATTCTCCGACTGGGCGCTCTTCGCATCGGGCCAGCCGAATCGGTTGCGCATCGACGACGTGATCTCCGGCTCTCCAGCGGCCGCGGCGGGGCTGCAGCCCGGCGATACCCTGGTGCGCTACGCCGACTCCCGAATCCAAGCCCTCGCGGACCTCCATGAGCTGACCATCACCGGAAGAGCCGGCGAATCGACACCCATCGAGGTGCTACGTGACGGCACCGTGTTGAGGCTCACCATTCCCCGGGGCCCCCTCGGTGTACGGGTGAAACCGATCCATCTGGAGCCTCCGCCGCTTCGCTGAGCATCGCCTGCACGGGCGGTTCATTCCGCCGCAGCCAGGAACCCGTTGAGCCGCGCGGCCGCGTCCTCGCGGTTCAGGATGCCCACATGATCCGTGTCGTAGCCGAAGATCGTGACGGCTTCTTCCTGGGCCTCGCTTCGCAACTCGCTGGCGACGCTGACCACCGTATCCGAACAAAGCCCCGGCAGGCTGTCATCGCGCCGGAACCCGAATAGCATGTGGTGAGGAAGGTGATCGGGGAGCTTCCGCCGTGTGTCACCCTCCCGGTAGAAGAGGCCGCGCAGAAAATCGCTTTCCGGTGCGATGTCGATCCACGAGTGGACCGCCACAGGCGCCAGATCGACACCCAGCTGCGCCCACGCGTGCCCATGCCAGGGCGTCGAGAAAGTGACGAACAGCTGCGCTGCATCGCTGCCAATGGCCTCGCTGTGATGGAGCAGGAAGGCCCGCGCAACGAGCCCACCCATACTGTGGGCGACGACGAAGAAGCGCTCGACGCCGTGCTCGAGCTCGAGCTGAGCCATCGTCTGGCTCAGGTGCTTCGCGACGTTTCCGAGCTTTGCGCCAGACGGATAGTAGTACAGCCACGGTTGGAAGCGGCGGCGATCCAACCGTTCGATAAGATAGGCGAAGTCCTGGGGAATACCGCCCACGCCATGGATGAATAGAACCGGGATGCGCGCCGGGTCATAGGGCTCCAGGAAGTAGACACCCGCACCCACCTGGAAGATGAAGTCGTAAGGGCGCCACAATCCCATGTCCCCGTTCTCCCGGCCGAGCTTTGCGTCAGCCAGGTCGACGATTTCCCCCTCGACGGTGAGCTGGCCCATGGTCGTGCCAACCTGGTCCTCGATGCTCCGCGCCTGGAGCTCTCGGATGTCGATGGGTCCATCGACAGGGACACGATCCTCAGCGCCGATCTCGAGCGCGATGTCCCGCTGGGCCTCGCCTTCTGCCAACACGAAGGTGTTCGCAGCCGTTGATGCGATCGCCGGCTCGCCCGGATCGAAGCGCAGGTTCTCGTTGCGGTCGACGAAGGCCGGAATCGAATAAGTGCCGGGCTGCGTCGTGGAAAAATAGAACTCGCCAGTCCGCACCAACACGTAGTGATCGACGATCTCCGGCTTGGCGCCATCTTCCGGCCAGTGCACCAGCAGGGCGATCAGGGGCCCTTCTTCCGGGGTCGGGCCAGCAATGGTTCCTCGCAGCCGAACACTGCGATCCGAGAGCTCGTGCTGCTGGGCGACATCGATGAAAATGCAGCCGCTGAGCAACAGAACCAGCGAAAACCCGACCGAGAGCGTTCCAGTCATGGACGGCCTCACGTTGCCCCCTTTCGTCGGTTCGATCCTACAATCTTTCTTCTCTCGTGCCGGGCGCAGCCACGGACTGGATGGACTTCCGGATCCTCGATGGCCGGCTTTACGCGGCGCGCCCGGAGGATCAGGCGCTTGCGCGGAGTGCTTCGCGATACGCGCTCGGCGGGGATCCGGCCCAACGTCTGAACGCCCGGCTGAAGTTGGCCGGGTCCGAGTACCCGAGGTCGCAGGCAATCTCGATGATCGCCCGGTCCGGATCCCGGAGCATTTCCGTCGCCGCGTCGAAGAGGATCTGCTCGGCGAGGCGACGCCAGGTGAGAGAGTCATCAGCGAGCCGCCGCTCGAGCGTGCGGGGGCTCATGCCCGCGATCTCCGCGGCAAGCTCGAGCCGTAGGGGCTGCTCGCCTAGCAGGGGCGTGAGCGCCTGGCGGAGCGACCCGGGGAGGTCCCGCGCCGGCGACTCGGTCGGAGGGGCCGCGCAAGGCGACGGCTTCCGGGGGAAGGCGCAGCTCAACAACGGGTTGGGCACCCACACAGCTGTGGTGGCTGCACCAAGCTCCACCTGCGTCCCGTCCAGGAGCGGGCAACCGAGCGCCCAATCGGCGTCGATCGCCCGGAGCCGGATCCGAGGCGGCATCCAATCCGGACCCGCAACCGCGCGAACGAGTTGGATCATGAACACGAGGATGTATTGCTCGGCCTGATCCCGCCCGGCGTCGATGCTGGGGATTCCCTGGCGCCAGAACCACAGGAACCTGTTGCCCGGAGTCACACCAAACCGGGCATCGGAGCTGTGGTCGTCGATGCCCAGCGCCATCTTCTGCATTGCATCCAGCAGACTTACGGAAGCAAGCAGCCTCGCCCCGAAGCCTCCGATATCAGCCAACGTGCCGCCAACGCCTGCTCGCATACCGAAGTCCGAGAGGCCCTCTCGATCGGCGACATCTTGGAGAAGCCACCAGAGGCGCGCATCGGCGACGAGAGCATCGGGGTTGCTCTCCCATTCGACCGGGAGCCTTGCCCTGTTCAAGAAGGAGCGGGACGGTACGCCCAATTGCTTCATTGCGGCTACGAAAGGCCGGAGCTGGCTCGCGCGAATCAGGGGGACGGATGTCAACAACGACTCGATTGCTGGCGGGAAATGACAGGCACCAAATGGCTCGCCTCGTATCCTACGTCCCCCGAGGCTGCGACTCCAGCCTGTGGGCTCCGCCTCCGGAGAAGTTCTACATGGAGTGGCTCACCCTGTACGAACAGGATATCTGGAGCCCCCTCAACCCTCGAGAGACGGAGTTCGACCGATGAGATCACGAATCGTCCCCTTCATGGCCGTACTAGTACCCCTGCTCCTTGCCTGCTCCCCGTCGATTGGTGAGGGTCAAGCACCCGACGCCCCCGCTCCTGCCGACGACTTTGAGACGTCGCTCCAGGCCCTGGAGTGGCGCAACATCGGCCCGTTCAACGGGGGCCGAGGCACCTCGGTGGTTGGCCACCCGACCGATCCCTTCGTCTTCTATTTCGGCCACTCGTCCGGTGGGCTCTGGAAGACCGAGGACGCCGGCGCCTACTGGACCCCCGTCGGCCAGGGCCAGTTCAACTACGCCTCGGTGGGCGCCATCGCCCTGTATGAGAAGAACCCGGACATCATGTACGTCGGCCTCGGTGAGCCGCAGTTGCGCCAAAGCGTCTCCTGGGGCGACGGCATGTACAAGACCGTCGACGGCGGCGAGACCTGGCAACACATCGGCCTCACCGACTCCCTGCACATCGCCAACGTGAGGATCCATCCGGACGACCCGGACCTCGTGTACGTCTCCTCCATGGGGCACGCCTTCGGACCCAACAAGGAGAAGGGTGTCTTCCGAACGACGGACGGAGGAAAGACCTGGAAGAACATCCTCTTCAAGAGCGAGAAGACCGGCACCATCGATCTGATCATGAGTTCGGCGGATCCCAAAGTGCTGTTCGCCGCGATGTGGGAGTTCGAGCGAAAGGCCTGGGGCGCCAAGACGGGTGGCCCCGAGAGCGGCATCTATCGCTCCCTCGACGGTGGCGACAGCTGGGAGGAGATCTCCGAAAACGAAGGCATGCCCGAGGGCATGATGGGCCGCGTAGGGCTCGCCATGTCGAAATCCGACCCCAAGCGCGTCTATGCGCTGATCGACTCGGAGACCCAGCAAGGGCTCTACCGCTCGGACGACCTTGGCAAGACCTGGCGTCTCGTCTCCACCGATTCCAACATCACCGTCAGGCCGTTCTACCACTACCACGTGTACGCCAACCCCAGCGATGCGGACGACGTGTGGGTGACCGGGAACAAGGTCTGGCACTCGGCGGACGCGGGCGAAGCCTGGGTGCTCGAACCCGGC
The DNA here is from genome assembly GCA_019312665.1 of Deltaproteobacteria bacterium. Taxonomy (GTDB): domain Bacteria; phylum Myxococcota_A; class UBA9160; order UBA9160; family UBA6930. The sequence goes on from JAFDCZ010000100.1 coordinate 14,390, forward strand.
GTCAAGGACGACTTCCAGGACATCTGGATCGACCCGAATGACACGGACCGGATGATCATCACCTGTGATGGCGGCACGCAGGTCACGCTGACGGGAGGCAAGACCTGGTCCAGCTTCGCCAACCAGAGCGGGGTGCAGTTCTATCGCGTGGATACCGACGACCAGTTCCCCTACAACGTCTACGGCAACGCACAAGACCTGAACACCTACAGCGTGCCTAGCGCGTCGCGCTGGGGCGGCATCCCGCTGCACATGACCCAGTTCATCGGGAATGGTGAAACGGGACGAGCCCTACCCAAGCCGGGCGATCCCAACATCGTCTACAGCCTGACGACCGGTGCCGCCTATGGCTCGTCGGCTCACTTCACCGTCAACAACCTGACCACTGGGCAGAACGAAACCCGCTCGGTGTGGCCCGAGGTGCTCTTCGGCACGCCCGCCTCGGAGTTCAAATACCGCTTCAACTGGCAGGCCCCATTCCTCGTCTCGCCTCACGACCCGGGCACCATCTACATGGCTGGCAACGTGGTCTTCCGCACCCGAGACGAAGGCATGACCTGGGACGTGATCAGCGAGGACCTGACCCACAACCTCGAAGACAAGATGAAGGTCGCCGGGACGCCCTGGCTGCCGGAGTACTTCGGGCAGGAGATCTTCTCCACGATCCACCGACTCGTCGAGTCGCCGCACGAGAAGGGCGTTCTGTGGGCGGGCAGTGACGACGTACCTCGCGATCACCCGCTACCGAAAGGCGGATGACTACTCGCCCTACCTTTTGCGGACAAACGATTATGGCAAGAGCTGGACGCGCCTCGACGGCACCTTCCCGCAGGGCGAGGTCACGAAGACCATTCGCGAGGACACGGAGCGTCGCGGTCTGCTTTTCGTCGGCACCGAAACCGGCGTCTTCACGTCGATCGACGACGGCAAGGAATGGCGGCGGCTGAACCTGAATATGCCCCCGCTGCCCGTCTTCGACATCGAGGTCAAGAACGCGGACCTGGTCATCGCGACCCACGGCGCCGGCTTCTGGATCCTCGATGACCTCAGCCCGATCCGGCAGTACTCGGCCGATCTCGCCCAGAAGACCGCGCACCTGTTCGAGCCCGAAGACCACTTCCGTTTCGGATACAGCTGGTGGTTGGACTACG
>JAFDCZ010000101.1 GCA_019312665.1 Deltaproteobacteria bacterium
GCGACAAAGCGCCGCCAGTGGCTCACGAGATGAACCGCGAGTGCACCGGTGATGAGGAGGCCGAGCGCATCCAGGCCCCACCAAAGGTGCCCGGACCAGGTCGGCAAGCCGGGAGGCGAGGGCAGGGTCATCGCGCCCAGGCCGAGATCGGCGCGCAGGATGTCGATGTGGAACGGCGCCGTGACACCGAGCCTCCACGCGGCCCCAAGCAAGACAGCCGCGAACGCACAGCCTCCGAGCCACGCCCGGCGCCCCAACCTGGCGGCCAGCGCAAGCGGGAGCATGGAGAGGCCCAGCACGGCGGCACTCGTCAACACGCCGCGCGCCACATGATAGGGCGCCTCGGCCGCGAAGACGGTGTTCTGCAAGAACCAGCCGATCCGCATGTGCCGGCCGCCGTCGCCGCTTCCATAGAAATAGGGCAGCGCCGTATAGACGCCCACGCCGAGGAGCGCGAGGCTACCGGTCACGAACCAGACCAGGGGACGCTTTCGATGGGCGAGGAGGAGGGCCGCTCCGGCCGCGACCGGGAGCATGATCGCGGGTTGGCGCGAGAGTACGGCGGCGAGAGCCAAGGCGCCGGCGGCCAACCAGGTGGTGAGACGGCCCGAGCGCAACGCTGCTGCTAGCGCCATGAGACTGCCGGTCGTCAGGGCGACGAATGCGATGTCGGTCATGAACGTGAAGGAAAGGTTCACGTAGATCGGATTGACCGCGAGGCACACCGCTGCGAGCGCGGCTGCGGCTACGCCGGCCCCGATTCCGCGTGCGAGGCCATAACATGCGAGCACGCCGAGCCAGCCCGCGAAGAGTGTGCTCAGCCGAAGGGCAGCGAAGGAGAAGCCCCCGAGCCAACTGAAGGCTGCGCCGAGCCCGACATTGGTCAGGCTCGGCGCCCAGGTCCAGGCGGGCCGTTCGAAGCGGCCCGTTTCGAGCAGTACCTGGACGGTATGCGCGTAGGACCAATCGTCACTGATCGGAAACTCCCCGGCGATGCCGATCGCGAGCACCGGAAGCCACCAGAGGCCGGTCAGGAGCGCACAGACCAGGACGTCCTGGGTTCGAGGCGTCGTCATGGCGGCTCGCTAGAACATCTCGTAGACGTCGGAGGAGACGTCTGCCTTTTCCTCGCCGCGCGGAAAGCGCTTGGCCAGCCGCAGCAAAGCCTTGCCGAGGCCTTCCAGGGGAGTCCCCTGCCAATGCGCCTCAAGGGCGCGGCTGATGTTTCCGCGATCGCTGAGATCGATTTCGAGGCTTCGCGCCGTGGGCCGCTCGCCGAAGCGTTCGTGGTAGAGCGAACCCGGGTCGGGCAGAGGCGGCTGGCCTCCCGGCGGCCGCGGATGCTGAGACACGCTGGAGCCCAGGGGCAGCACCCGCTGGCGAAAGAAATCGACGAGCGCGTCCCGCTGCTTCGTGTCAATCAAGCTCGTACTCCTCTTGCCAATTCTCGTGGTCTTCGAACTTCGGCTGCTCGGTCTTGCGCAGCAGGAAGTTCTCGACCACCAGCACGTCCATGTCCGTGCGCATGAAGCATTTGTAGGCATCCCAGGGCGAGAGCACCATGGGCTCGCCTCGAACATTGAACGAGGAGTTCACGACACAGCCGACGCCCGTGAGTTCCTGGAACTCCCGGATGACCGCGTGATAGTCGGGCTTGTCGACGCCGTCGACCGTTTGCACGCGCGCGCTGTAGTCGACGTGGGTGATGGCTGGCAAGCTACTTCGCTTCTGGTTCACCTGGGCGATCAGGTTGTCCTCGTCCTCGGCCCCCGCATCCGAGGCCACGGGCAGACGAATCTCTTCCTTGACCGGCGCGACCAGCAACATGTAGGGGCTCTCGATCTCCAAGTCGAAGAACTCTCCCGAGGCCTCGAGCAGGACGGACGGCGCAAAGGGTCGGAAGGACTCGCGAAACTTGATCTTCAGGTTCATCACGGATTGGGTTTCCGTGCTGCGCGGGTCGCCAAGGATCGAGCGGGCGCCCAGAGAGCGCGGGCCGAACTCGGTCCGCCCGACCATGTATCCGACCACCTGGCCGGTAGCGAGGGCGCTTGCCGTCTCACGGGCCCGCTCGTCATCACTCACCACCTCGTAGGGCAGGTCGTGAAGGTCGAGAAAGGAACGCACTTCTTCGTTGCTGTAGGCCGGCCCCAGGTAGCTGCCTCGCTGGCGATCCCGGCCGGGGGCGGGTGCGTCGACGCGGGGGACGTCGAAGTAGACGTGGCTACCGACGTAGGCGGCACCCAGTGCACCGCCCGCATCCCCGGCGGCGGGTTGGATCCAGAGCTTCTCGAAGATGCCCTCGCGGAGCAGTTTGCCGTTGGCAACGCAGTTGAGCGCCACGCCGCCCGCCATCACGAGATTGCGGCAGCCCGTGTGCTTGCGCAGATGCCGGGCCATGCACAGCACGGCCTCCTCGGTGACGGCCTGGATCGAAGCCGCCAGGTCTGCGTCCTTCTTGCGGATGCGCGACTCGCGCTCTCGCGGTGGCCCCTCGAACAGGCCGTGGAAGAGGTCGTTGGTCATGGTCTCGCCTGCGACGAAGGCGAAATGATCCATGGCCAGCTCATAGGAGCCGTCCTCGCGCAGGTCGATCAGGTGATCGCGAATGCGCTCGGCGTAGATCGGCTCACCGTAGGGAGCGAGTCCCATCAGCTTGTACTCGCCGGAGTTGACCCGGAAGCCGCAGTACTGGGTGAACGCGCTGTAGAGGAGGCCCAACGAGTGGGGAAAGCGGATTTCCTGATGGACGCGGAGGCCGTCTGCGTCACCTTCGGCGAGTGTCGTCGTGGCCCACTCGCCGACGCCATCGATGGTCAGGATCGCCGCCTCGTCATAAGGCGACGGATAGAAGGCGCTGGCTGCATGAGAAAGGTGATGCTCGCTGTAGAGCACCGGAATCTCCTGCCCGAGCTCCTCGCGAAGCAGCTCCTCGAAGAAGAGCTTGGTGCGGAGCCAGCCCGGCAGGCCCTCGAGCCAGCTCGGCAGGGCTGCTTCGCCGGCACCGGCCACGCTGCGAAGGATCCGATCGAGGCTGAGCAGCGGGTTCTCATAGAAGACCGCGCCAGCGAGCTCTTCCGCTTCGATCTCGGCAGCCTCGAGACACGCATTGATGGCGTGCACAGGGAAGCGGGGATCATGTTTCTTGCGCGTGAAGCGTTCTTCCTGGGCGGCGGCCACGACCTGCCCGTCGCAGACCAAGGCCGCAGCCGAGTCATGGTAGAAGGCCGAGATTCCCAGCACGTAGACCGGTCGCTGGCTCATGCGGCGACCCGCTTTGCCCGAGGCAGCACCTCGGCGACCGCCTCCGAAAGGGCGGCCGCAAGCAGGCCATGGCCCAGCCGGGTCGGGTGATCGTCCTTCGCGAAGCGAAAGCGTCGCAAGACGTTCCGCGGCTCGCTCCGAAGCGCCGGCAGCACGTCCACGAATTGGGCGCCGCTGCGCTCGGCCAGCTCGGCAAAGCGTGCGTGGATTCCCTCCGCCACGAGATCGCCCATCACATGGTCGGTGGTCGGAAGCGGCGCCAGGAGCACGGGCGCCTGGGCTTCCGTGATCCATCGCTCGAGGATCGCGGCCATCATCTTCCAGCCCGGGCTCCGAGGATCTTCGTAATCCATCGGCCAACGCACACCTCGCAGCCGCCGGGAGAAACCGCGAACACCTGGCAGCCTGGTATCCAGCTCTGCGCCGAGCGCGCGCCAACGGGTACGCAGCGGCGAGGCAACCGTTTCCACCTGCCGCAGGTTCGAGACGTGCCCTGCTTCTTCGAACTCGCTCTTCGCCACGACGTTCTTGGGCACGGGTTGATGGTGAAGCTGCAACCCACCGTCCTCGAGCGTGAAATACGGCTTCGCCCGCAGAACCAACTGGCCATTGGTGGCGCTCTGGGTCAGTCGATGGGTGTCGAGGTTGCGTCGCACGTTCTCCACCATCGGACAGAGAAGCAGCGCGTCGGCTTCGAGCTTGCGGGCAAACTCCCGGTAGGCCAGGTACTGCTGGTCCGTTCCCGAGCCGGGCAATCCGAAGTTGAGCACCTGGAGATCCGGGGCGCGGGCTTCGAGCAGATCCCCAAAACGGAAGCGATTGGAGACGCCCTCGCCGGCGGTGAACGAATCTCCGAACAGCAGTAGCCGCCGCTGGCCCGAGGGACGCTCGCGCTTCGCCTCATGATCACAACGGAAGCCTGCCTGGTTGCAGCGCACGAGGTAGCCGCCGCCTTCATGCCGCACCCGCGCGCGCAGGCCGGGGACGAAGCGGTAGCCGAGAATGGGATGGTGTTCGAAGAGGTTGCGGCCCATGTTGCGTCTTGGTGGGGGGTGAGTGGCCCGGACCCGGGCTCCGGTGTCTTCGGCTGTTCGAGGGGCGGAGCTGAGGCGCCCGTTCACGGTGTCACGTAGCCGAGGCTCTCGAGGAGTTGGCGTTCCTCCGCGGTCATGCGTTCGCCGGGCGTTGCCGTTCCGTCCTCTCGGTAGGGCGGCTGGGTTTCTTGCCAACGCGCCAGAGCTGCACGGAGCCTCGTCACCTGCTCTGGATGATTCGCGGCGACGTCGCGCACTTCGTCCGGATCCTCTTGCACGTCATACAAGGCGTCGCCGGTGCGGGACGAAACCACCAGCTTGAATCGATCGTCGCGCGCGGCGAGCAGTCGAGCCGTGAAGCTCGCAACGTCCCGTTGGAAGCCGGTGTAGAGCGACATCCGCTCCAGATGGCCATAGAACGGATCGCCCTCGGCGAACACGACGTCCCGGCCGGGGTAGGGATTCGCGAGCAGGCTCTTGCCCGCGCCGACCGCTACTTCCTCTGCTCCCGTCCAGTCAGCGACTGTCGCGGGGACGTCGAGGAGCTGGCAGAGGCCTGCTTCCCGGCCAGGGGCGACGGCGCCTGGTGCGCGAATGAGCATCGGGACCCGGATCAGGTGGTCGTTGATCGCGAAGACGTGATCCCAACGACCCGCCTCGCCCAGGTTCTCACCGTGGTCGGAGGTGACGATCAGGAGCGTGCGCTCGCGCTCGAGACGTCGGTCGACGACTTCGAGGATGCGGGCCAGCTGTTCATCCTGATAGCGCACTTCAGCGGCATAGAAGGCCCGGACGGCTGCGGCCTGTTGGGGGTCTGTCTGGCCGGCCGCCAACGCGTTGGGGCCGAAGAAGCTGGCCACCTGCCGGGTCGCAGCAAGCGCAGACATGCCCTCGGGAAGGCCTCGGCGACGCTCGGCTGCCGGCGGGAGGTAGCGCCAATGGGGCTCGAGCAGGTTGATGAAAAGGAAGGTGGGCACACCCGATGTCGAATCGTTTCCAAGCATCGACTCGACCTGCCCAGGAGCGTCCTTGGCGCCTTCGTCGATCCACCGGGCCGGGCCCCCCAGGAGTTGGAGCACGCTTCGCAGACGAAGACCGCGCGGCATGCCGAGCGGCTCGTAGCGATCGAAACCCTGGGCGAGGTTGGCCAATCCGATGTGATGGTTCGCAGCCAGGCCTAGCGTCCGGTAGCCGGCCCGTGACATGCCTTCGGCGAGCGTGTCGAAGCGATCATCGAGCCAGCGATGCTGGGCGAAGTGGGTGCCGTGGCTCCTGGGGTAGAGGCCCGTGAACAACGACGCATGGGAAGGCACGGTCCATGAGGCGGGCGCGAAGCATTCGGTGAATTGCCGAGACTCCGCCGCCAGCCGGTCCAACGTCGGCGTCAGCTTGCCTGGGTGTCCGTAGGCGCCGAGATGGTCCGCGCGCAGCGTATCGAGCACGATCAGGACGACGTGACGAGGTTCGGCAACACGGGCCAATTCGGGCGATTCGAGTGATTCGGGAGTGACGGCCGGGTGGCTGGCGAGCGCGGCCAGGAGCGGCGCGCCCAACAAGGCGCAGGCCAAAGGCGCCGCCAGACGGCGCGCCGCCGCGGCTCCGGCCGTCAGGAGTGCGACGCCCATGACGGCAAGTGGCAGCCCACCGGCGAGGGTGAGCCAACGCGCACTCACGGCAGCCAGGGCGAACAGGATCCAACCTGCGCCGGCCAGGAACGCGATGATGCGCCAACTGCGTGGGCGGCCGCCGAGCGCTGCCCCCACACCCGCGGCGCCGAGCGCGAAGGGCAACGCCAACCCGGACCAGAGAGCCACCGCGATCGCGGCGTCCAAGCGGCCAAGCGCTGCGCCATGCTGGAGCACGTCCGCGGTGCCCACCCAGGCCGCGGGGAGCAGCGCTCCGAAGCCCAACACGAGTGCCGTGTGGAGAGGTTCGCGGGGGGGCGTCATTGCGGGCGCTCCGCGGTGGCTTGGGCAGTGTGAATCGGGGAACGCAAGGAAGTGACGTCTCGGCCAACGAGTGTAGGAGCCCCGGCCTGGGAAGCGACGCTCCCGGGTCCCATCGGAGTCGGCGCAACCGGACTTGAAGGCGCGCCAGACAGAAATCCGGGGGTAGATGCCCCCGATTCGATGGATCTCTGCTGCGAAGTCTGCTCCCCGAGTCGGTAATCTCCATGGGTCGTGGAACCGATGAGCCTTCCAAGATGATCCGAACCGCCCTCATTCCTGCCGCCGGCGAGGGGATTCGCGCCTATCCGAAGACGCGCTGGATCCCGAAGCCCCTGCTCGAGATCGCCGGGAAACCGCTGATCGAGCGCAACCTCGAGATCCTGCGAGACGACATGGGCATCGAGGAAGCCGTGATCATCGTGGGGCACCTCGGCGACCAGCTGCGGGAGCGCCTGGGCGACGGGTCGGGTCTGGGCCTTCGCATCACCTGGGTCGATTGTGAGGAGCCCAGCATCGGGTTGGCTCGCGGCATGCTTCTGGCTGAGCCGTATCTCGACAAGCCCTTCGTGATGATGCTGGCGGATGAGCTCTATCTGGGTTCGAACCACGCCGCAATGCGTCCTCCCGAAGGGGATTATCTGGCCGTGTGCGCGGTCCAGCATTGCCCGGATCGTCGCCTGATCCAGAAGAACTACTCGGTTCGCATCCAGGGGGATCGAATCGTCGATCTCGAAGAGAAGCCACGCACACCGAGCAGCTCCTGGCTCGGCTGCGGCACCTACCTCTTCACTCCGGAGATCTTCGACCGCATTCGCAGCGCGGAGCCGTCTCCTCGTTCGGGCCAGGTCGAGCTGATGGACGTGGTCGGCCGGGCCGCACGCTCGGGTACCGCCGTCCACGCATTCTTGCTGGAAGGCCACTACCTGAACGTCAACTCGATCGAGGACTACAACACCGGCAACTACTTCGCGCGCAGCCTGGCTTTCAATGATGCGCGCGTGAGCGTGGTGATTCCCACCTTCAAGGAGGAGGAGTCGATTGCCACGGTCGTTCGGGATTTCCAGGCCAATCCCCTGGTCGACGAGGTTCTGGTCGTCGACAACTCGTCACCGGACGCGACCGTTGCGGAAGCCGCCGAAGCCGGCGCAAGGGTCGAAGTCGTTCAGCGCCAGGGCTACGGCGACACCATCGCCTGGGGCCTCGACCATGCGGACGGAGACATCGTGATCGTCGTCGAGGCCGACCACTCCTTCCATGCCAAGGATGTGGGCAAGTTCCTCGAGTATCTGAAGGATTCGGACATGGTGATCGGGACCCGCACGACCCGCGAGATGGTCGAGCAGGGCACGAACATGATCGGCATCGTCCGGTGGGCGAACATCCTCGTCGGCAAGCTTCTGGAGACGCTCTGGTGGACCCGGGGCGCTCGTTATACGGATGTGGGCTGTACCTACCGCGCCATCTGGAAGGATGTCTGGCTCCAGATCCGAGATCGCATGACGGGTGTCGGTCCGGAGTTCTCTCCGGAGATGATGATCGAGGTGCTACGCGCCCGAAAGCGCGTGATCGAGATTCCGGTGAGCTATTTCCCGCGCATCGGCGGGGAGTCGAAGCACTCGAAGAGCCTTCCGCACCTGATGCGCACCGCGCTGCGCATGTTGCGTCTGATCATCGGCCGGCGGTTCGGAGCGGATTGACCGCGCGCCTCAGGGCAACGCATCGAGCGAGACGCTGTCATCTCCGTGGCGCGTTGCGAGCCATGCGCGGCGTTCCGGATAGGCCGCTCTGAGCGTCGCATTCTCTTCGCCGCGGTCCTGGGCATACAGGACGGGCGCTCGCCCCAGCGGGTACTCGTTCAGCGGGAAGCCTGATTTCCATCCCCATTGTTCCGAGGCCACGAAGACCAACGCCTGGTCGAGTTCGGCATCGGCCACGGCCCTGCGCAAAGAGGAGGAGGCCATCCGGTAGGCATCCCCGTACTCGATGACCAGCGGAGGTGTGGCGAACGTGATCATGTAGAGCACCACCCCCAGCACGGCCGCGCCGGTACGTCTTCGTGTCGCCGAATCGGCCGCAAGCCCCTGGCTCAGGGCGCCACCTAGCATCAAGGCGGCTGCGGGTACCGCAAGAAAGTAGTGGCGAGAACCGTAGGCGATGCCGTGATAGAAATGGGCCAGGAAGATCGCCAGCAAAGACAGGGCAGAGGCGCCCAAAAGCCACTGGGGCAGTGATGCGCCGCGGATCCCGAGGCCCCAGAGGATCAGTGCCGCCGTGAGCCAGGGCAGCCCCCATAGATTGCGCAGCCATTCGACGGATCGTTGACTCGTGACCCGCGGCGCATCGCTCGGCGCGTAACCAGGCCATTCGGGCCCGTGCACCTTGCTGCCCATTTCCGGGCCGAAACCCAAGCCGAAGCTCTGGCCTGGGAAGCGCTCCTCGAAGTATTGCGTCTGGGGAAACACCAGGGGATCGCCGGTCACCGCCCGGTTGTAGGCGAGGGTTCCCAGAGCACCTGTCGAGCCGACCAGGCCGATGGCAAGCAGGGTCGGCAGCCAACGCGGATGTCGGATCGCCCTCACGGCCAGCGCGAGACCGAAGGGCAACGCCACGGCGGCGGCATCGACGGGCCGCACGGCAAGCCCGAGTGCCAGAGCCCCGCCCGCGCTGAAGGCGCCCAGCCAATCCGCGTCTCGCCAGACCCGAATCCAACCCCACAGGAAGAGCGCGAAGAGGAAGAGGCCGGCCGTATGGGCCATGTAGGTGCCGGCCATGAACAGGACGAACGGAGAGAGTGCCAAGGCCCAGACACTGAGCCCCGCGGCCAGGCGACCGGCGCCGGCCCTGAGGAGGAAGCCATGGAAGAGCGGCAGGGTCGCGCCAGCGAGAAGCGGATTCACGAGAAAGGGAACACCGAGGGCATAGGCTGGAGCCAACATGAGAGGCCAACCCGGGTTCATGATTCCGTACCAGAGGCCCCCCGACACGGTGGTGTGAATGAACTCGAAGAACGCGAAGTGAGCGGGCGGGACGAAACCGAGTTGACCCTGGGCGTAGGCGCGGGCCTGGAACTGGTAGGCGACTTCGTCGCTGATATGCGGCACGTTGCCTAGCACCGCTTGCTGTGCCAACAGGGCCGCACTTGCGGCCACGACCGCCGGCACCCAGCTCGGTGTGGATGCCGCAGCCCGGACGAGCCGCGCGACCTCGGGCAGGCGCAATGTGGCGAGCCAGAGGCCCATGAAAGCCGCGGTGCCGATCCCGGCGCTGACGAGTTGGCGAAGCCCTTCGCGGGGGCCGAGGGCGAGCAACGCCATACCGCCGAGCAACAAGGCTGCCCCCGCAAGTGCCAACCACTCTCGTTGGCCCATGGATCGAAGAGCCTCCCGGAGTTCGCGCCAGGCGGCCCGCGGGCCCTGCAAGAGCAGGCCGATCGCGAGCGCACCGCAGGCCAGGGCGATCTCGAGCTTCAGCTGGATCATCCCCTGGCTTCCGTTCCGAGGGGGCGACTGGGATTTCGACCCGTAGGTTCGGATCGGGCATCGGAGGTTTCAACCGGCCAATGCCGCGCGACCTCAGGCGCCAGATTGGCCGCAAAAGCGAGCAGGCGGCTGCGAGCGGCTTCACGGTCTCCGTGTCGGATCGGTGTAGAGAGCCGCACCAGCGCTCCATCGCCCCGGCCCTCGCTCAGTTGGCCCCGGATGTGATCGATACGCAGGGCCAGGGTGCTCAGAAGATCTTCGGAACGAAAGGACTGGTACCAGAACAGGACCATCCTCCGCTCACCCCCCAACTCGACGATGTACTCATTGGCGGCGAGGTCGGTAGCGACATCTCGTACCAGTGTGCGCGCACTGGCCACCTCCCAGCCATGGGCCGAATAACAGGCGCGGGGTGTATGTTCCGGTGTGCCGCCCCGGGCCGTGCTGTAGTAGCCAAGATACAGCCAGACGATCTCGCCATGAGGATGATGATAGGCCCGCTGGACATTGTATGTGGCGTTCAGGATCGATTCGACAGTGTCCTCCACCCGGATCGTTTCGGCCTGGTATCGCCCGATCTTCATGGGCAGCGCTTCGAGCGACGCGGCCTCCGCCCGGAGTGGAGCGCGCAGGGTGAGCCACCACGCACCCGCTCCGGCCAGGCCGAGGCCGGCGCAGAGTGCGATCGTCAGCAGGCGCTCGCCCATCAGGCGGGCTCCCGGGTGGAACGGCTTCGGGATGCCTGGCGTTCGACCGAAAAAATCACCGCCAGGCCTGCGGTCCATGGCAGAGCCAGGTCGAGGAAGCCCCGCGCGAACCCGGGGCCGACGGTTTCGGCGAGACCCGCTGCGAGGATCACGGCAAGAGGCTGGAGCAACATCAGGGCGAGCGCACCGATCGCCGCGAGGCCGAAGCAGCGGGCCGTTGATTCCGCGTGGCGAAGCCCGGCATAGGCGCCAAGCGCCGCGCCCAGCACGAGCAGATGCAAGCCGCCGTCCCCGTAGTGCAATGGGAGTGGAAAATTCCTGGCATCCACATTGGGAAGCACGCTCGCGGCCAGCCTCGACCAGGTCCGCTCCAGCATGGGGCTGGTGAGCCGGCTGGCGAAGCTCGGCAGGGGAACCGCGAGGAATGCGAGATACGCCGATGTTGGTTTCGTCCAGGAAGTCGCACGCAGCCAACCAAAGCCTGCGATGCCGAGGGAGAGGCGCGACCAACGCAGCAGTCCGGCCCCCGCGGCGAGAAGCTCGATCCCGACAGCCAGCACGATCCAACCCAGGGCCGGGCGGCGGAGCGGGCCACCCGGCTTGCCTTCGGCCCTCGCCAGGGCGACGAGGAGCAGCGGGACGACCAGCGCCGAACTCTTCCACGGCTCGGCCATCAAGTGCCGCGCGGTTTCGACCAGGCTAGGCGAAAGTGCGATGGCCACGAACAGGCCCGACCACAACGCGGTCAAGGAATCGCTCCTCTAGCTGATGCGCGGAACGGAGCCGAGCACAGGAAGGCCGAAGTGCTCTTCGATCTGTTCGCTCGAGACGAGAACGGGATCGAGGAGTTCGAGGCCCAGGCCGAGCAATGCGGCGAGCCCCAGGCTGCCGACCAGGCCTGCGAGCAGGTACTTGAGCCTGGTTCGCTCGGGTTCGCTGGGCGGGAGGGCGCGATCGAGCACCGAAATCCGCTCGCCTTGCTGCGCCGTCTCCAATCTCTGGGCCAGCTCGGCCGTTTCGACCTTGTGGAGGAAGCTCAGGTACTCGTTGCGCAGTACTTCGGCGTGGCCCTGGAGGGCTCCTTGCTCTTCTTCCCGTTTCGGAGTGCGGGCGACGCGGGCTTCCCGATCCGACGTTTCGGCGGCGATCTCGACCAGTCGCTTTCGCATGTCCGCAATTCCTCGGGAAGTCGAGCCCAACAGGATCTGCCGGGTCGGATCGGAAGCGGTGGGGCCGCCCTCGGCGATTTCCTTCTCGAGAGTCGCGATCTGGCGCCGCAGCGAAAGCACATTCGGATGCTCGTCTGTGTAAACGCTGCGCTGCCCAGCGAGCTGGGAGCGCAATGCGGCGAGGCGCGCGAGGGGCGAGTTGGGGCTCTCAGGCGTTCCGGAGGAGGTCATCATGGCCAGCCGGGTTTCCGCATCGGAAATGGCCCGGTTGATGGATTGGCGCTCGGCCGCAAGACGTTCCAGCTTGTTCAAGTTGGTCTGGAGTTCGCCCGGGAGTTCGCCCCGGTATCTCTCTTTGAACTCGGTGATCTTGCGTTCTTGCGCCCGCAGCTCGGCCTCTTTCTCGACCAACTGGGTGCGAAGGAACTGGGTCGTCACGCGGGCCTGCTCTCCACGCAGGCGAACGCTGACCGCAGCAAAATCTCCCGCGAGCTCGTTCGCCACGGCAGCCGCAGCGGCCGGGCGGGCGTGCCGAAAGGAGACCGTGTAGATGCTCGAGGTATCGCCTCGACTTCGCCGCCCGAAGCCCTGGGCCGTTCCAACCTCGATGCCGGCTCGCACCAGCATCATCAACTCGTTGGGTTTCAGCACGCCTCGTTCGGCAGGAAAGAGATCGTGCTTCTTCTCGAGGCCGAGCAGCCGCTCCCTGGAGGTCATCTCACCCACCAACTCGTTGATGCGTTGGAAGGAGGACGACTCGGCCACGATCGGTCGAATGAACTCCTCGGGCATCGTCTGGCCGCTGATGAGAATCGATGCCGTTGCCAGGTAGCGAACGGGAATCGAGATGATGATCGCACCTGTAGCGATCAAACCCGCCGCCAGGACCAGGATCATCCACCGCCAGCGTCGTCGCACCAGACCCACCGGATCCCGTAGGAAATCCGGGATACCGCCGTCTTCGAGGTTCTCTTCGCTCACGAGGTGGCTTCCTTGTTGGAGCTTCCCTCGGGCGGGGAACCGCTCTCGCCGGAACCGGGCTCGGGGCTGTAGTAGCCGTAGTGGCGGGCCTGTCGTGCCGAACCGGATTGGTTCAGGAAGACTCCGACGAGCTTCTCCCGGCCGAGCACTTCGAGCGTTTGCTCGAAGGCGTGCTTCCGCGAAATCCCAGCGCGAGCTACGACCAGCGCGGCATCGGCGTGCTGGAGAATCAATGGAACGTCCGGAACGGGAAGCACCGGCGGCGAATCGATCACCACCAGATCATATTGGCGTCCGAGTTCGCGCAGGGTCGGCGGTAGCTGGGGCCCCGAGAGCAGGGCCAGGGCGTCGTCACGAGGTTGGCTTGCCAGGTAGAGATCCAGATCGGGGAGGTTCGTCGTGAGGCGGGCCTCCGGGAGACGTGCATCGGCAGCCAGGACCGCTTCGATTCCGACCCGAGGTGTGACCCCCAGCTCGGTCGCAGCCGACGGCCTGCGGATGTCGAGTTCGACGAAGGCAATCTGGCGCCCGCCGGCGATCGAGGAGAGGGCCAACGCCAGGTTGCACGCGGTCGTGGTCTTGCCTTCTGATCGGGCTGCACTCGTGATCATCACGGAACGGGCGTTTGCCTGCTTCAGTGTCCGGTTCAAACGGATCGCGAAATGCCGATAGTGCTCTGCGACCGGCCCTTTGGGCTCGAGCAGAACGGCCCGGCCGTGGCCGTGCTCCGGCGGGGCCAGCGGGATTTCAACGGGCGGTCCCGGCTCGGGGCGAGCCCCACTGGACTCGTCCAACATCGCATCCCGGTAGGTTTTTGGTGTCTCGGTCCTGCGGCTCACGGGGGCGGCCCCGCTTTCCTTGGCGCGACGCAGCGCCTCCGAAATCTCACCCATGTTGGCCCCCGGCACCCGGAAGCGTGGAGTCGAGGCGACTCTCCGCCATCTCCTTGGCCTTCTTCTCGACCATGGCTTGGGGAACGGGCTTCACCTGCTTGGAAAATGCGGCGAGCAGGACCCGATCTGCCAGCAGGCTGATGAGCCGAGGGCAGCCGGCGGAAAACGCATAGAACGCCGCATCGGCGCCCGGGGCGAAGACTTCGTCGTACTTGCCGCCGGCCACGTCGATCCGGTGGGCCAGGTAGCGGCGCACCTCGTCGGGAGCGAGGGGTTGGATGTGGTGCTCGATGGCCACCCTCTGGCGGAGCTGCCGAAGGTTCTGCGTTGCGAGCTTCTGGCGCAGCTCGGGCTGCCCGACGAGCACGATCTGCAGCAGCTTTTCGGTGTCGGTCTCGAGATTCGAGAGGAGGCGGACCTCTTCCAGGAGCTCGGTCCCCAGATTCTGCGCCTCGTCGATGATCAATACCGTGTTGGTCCCGGCTTCGAGCTGCTGCATCAGGAAGCGGTTGAGCGCGATCACGTAGTCGACTTTGCCGTCGAACGGGCCCGGGAGGCGGTATTCCGTGGCGATCAGCTTGAGCAGATCGACCGGGCGGAGGCCAGACGTGTTCAGGACGAGGGCGACCTCGGTATCCTCGGGAATCCGATCCAGCGCCGCGCGCAGCAGGGTCGTCTTGCCGGTGCCGACCTCGCCGGTGATGAGCATGAAGCCCTTGCGCCGCGTGATGCCATAGATGAGGGCCGCCAGGCCCTCATCATGGGTATCCGATGGCCAGAGGAAGCGGGGGTCCGGCGCCAGCGAAAACGCGGGCTCACGGAGGCCGAAAAAGGACTCGTACATGCAGCGGGTGCCTCGTTCCCGACGGCAGGCGGGGATCCTTGCCTCTTCGGCGTGACCCTAGAGGGAGTGAAGGTTCCCATCCGACGCGCGAGGAATTGTCAGTTCAGCTTGAGGCCTTCCAGAGAAAGGGCAAGGGGAGGGGATTCCCCTCACTGCTGTCGTATTTCGCTCGTATACAACCGGTAAATCGGGTAGTAATCAGGGTCCAAGTGGCCGCTGGCGTGCGATGCTCGAACGGCGTTTGGTTGTCCTCCGCAGAGCGGCAAGCAGTCCGTTCGAGTCTTCGAGAGGTCTCGATGCTGTTTTCGTTGGGTACTGCCTTAGAACCCGCCTCAGGGCGAGACGTTCACGCCGTCAGCGACTCCCCGCGGGGCAATATTTCACCCCTCAGCGCGATTTCGGCCTTTTTCGGCGGACACCAGACCCTTCATCTGGGCCACTCACCGGAACGAGCCCGTGGTCTTCGACTGCGGTTCGGTCACCGAGAGGAGCGGCATTGCTGAAGGATCAGGGCGGGCGGCTTCACAATCTGCTGGTCTCGCTGGACGTCGTTCTTTCCGCCGCCAT
>JAFDCZ010000102.1 GCA_019312665.1 Deltaproteobacteria bacterium
CAGATACGATGGACGAGAGCAACAACCTCGGGGTCATCGGTCTGGGCCTGTTTGGTGCGACCCCCTCGCCTTCGCCCGATGGCGGCACCTGGGTCGGTTTGTTCATGGTGGGGACCACGGTGGAGAAATTCGCTCAAACTGTTTCCGGTTTCTCGATCGGGCAATCGATGAGATCTCGTGGTACCACCCCAATTTCGGCTATTCCTTTTCTACGAGCGATGTCTCGATCGAAGTGTTCGTTGATGGTAGTTCGATCGGTGCGGGTCCGAGCGTCGCCCTAGGTACTCCGTGGTTCAGCGAATCCACCACGTTCGTGGCAACGGCAACAACGCATACGATCGAATTTGGGTCCGTAGGATCGGGCCAGGCGTACTCCGGCATTGATGGAATTGCCATTGCGCAAGTACCCGAACCCGCAGCCTTTGCGCTGCTCTCGATGGGGATCGCCGGCCTGCCAGCAATCAAGAGCCGACGCAACCGGTAGAACAAAAAAACCGGTGGGCATTCCGAAATGCCCACCGGTTTCATCTCAACCGGGAGTGATGAAGCCGGCCTCGCAAGAGCAAGGCGGTGCTCCCCAAGCGACTCCTCTTACGGGTTGCAGGCGCCCTGGCTATCGCCGTGGCCCTGATGGGCGGGCCAAGAGGACATCCCCACGCTGATCGTGTGGGCGTTGCCCGGGTTTCCGGGCGGGGCATGGCAGACCAGGATCTTGCCACTCGGATCCTGGGCGATCGGGCGGACTCCGACGGATTGGACCTTCTCGGTCTGCATCGTGAGATCGCCCCCAGCACCCTGAGCAGTGCGCGTTGCGGAGACATGGACCGGCGAACTCGCGGTGAGCAGAAGCAGGCCCTGAACATAGGTGGTGGCCGCCGGCGGGTTCGCGTACACGAAGCCGGACCCCAGCAGGTCGTCGCAGCTGATCTGCATCGCCGTTTCGGCCGTCAGCACGATGGTCACGTGGTCGGAAACGTGGCTCGGCATCTGGTTGCCGGGCGGAAAGGTCAGGTGGATCTGTTCGTCCAATGTGATGTCAGCCCCACCAGCGTTCAAGACATCGATCGCAATCGCGTAGTCGCCCGGCAATGCGTTGCTCACATCCATGGCGTTGTTGCCGCAGGTGAAGGGGATGACGTACTGCTGATGCGTGATGACGACGCGTCGCCGGCGCTTCTTGGCCTCGGCATCGGTTGGAGTCACCAGGAGAAATACGGTCATGGCAACGAAAAGGGCTGTGAGGCGTATCATGAAAGGCTCCGGTACGGGTGCATCAGGAATATCGGTCCCGGGTCACCCCTCGCCGTGAGGGAGATCACACCCGGTTTTCGTGGTTCAGGGCTTGATTCTGCCACGGGATCTTTCCCCGATCCAGCCGATGACGGGATCAGCGTTCGTTCGAGGGTGCGTGGAGGCTCCCAACAGGCTTCCCATCGCGCTCACACGCCGGCAAGTCACGGCCAAAGCCGAACTCCCTGTTGGGGAACCAGCTTCTCTGCCGGGGGCCTGGACTGGTAGAGTGCCTACTCGATTTCCTCGGGGTGAGACTCGGAAAGCTGCGCTGTGATGATGTGGTTTCTTCGGAACGGCCAGGCTCTGCAGGGCGGAGGCCTGCCGGTGATCGGCGGGGGAGGGGCGGCTCGGGCCGGCCTCGAGGGCCGCCTGGGCAGCAGGATCGAGCCGACTGTCAGGGTGCGGGTAGCTCGCAGACCGTGAGCGACTACTGGCAGCTCTTCGTCGAGGCCCAGGTCGGGTATGCCCGGTGGCTCGCCGCATCGATCGTCGACCTGAGCTGGAGCTCGGCCTTCTGGTGGCTGCTCGGGCTTTCCTCGTTGGTCTGGCTGCTCGAGATCACCCTGCCGTGGCGAAGCAACCAGCGAGTTCTTCGCCGCGGCGTGTGGCTGGATGCCTGGTACGTCTGCTTCAACGGCATCGTCTTTCCCCTGCTGGGTTTCATCGGGGCAGTCAAGGTCTTCGGCGTGGCATTCGGCGACCTGCTTCACGCGTTGGGCCGGGAGAATCTGGTGGCGCTCGAGGTCGGCTCCTGGCCCGGCTGGACGCAGATCCTGCTGCTGTTCGTGCTGCGGGATTTCGCGCACTGGAACATCCACCGATTGCTTCACCGCGTACCCAGGCTCTGGGAGTTCCACAAGGTTCACCACTCGGCACTCGAGATGGGCTTCACTGCGCATCTCCGTTTCCATTGGGTTGAGACGGTGGTCTATCGGACGCTCGAAGCCCTTCCGCTGGCCCTG
The DNA here is from genome assembly GCA_019312665.1 of Deltaproteobacteria bacterium. Classification (GTDB taxonomy): domain Bacteria; phylum Myxococcota_A; class UBA9160; order UBA9160; family UBA6930. The sequence continues at coordinate 2,256 of JAFDCZ010000102.1, forward strand.
ATCGGCTTCAGCGTCACGGACTTCGCGTTGGCGCATCTCGTCGCCTTGCTGATCGGCCACCTCAATCACGCCAACCTCGGCTGGACCTACGGGCCGTTGCGTTTCGTGTTCAACAACCCGGCGATGCACATCTGGCATCACGCCAAGCGCTATCCCGCGGATCGCCCGTTCGGCGCGAACTTCGGGATCTCACTCAGCCTCTGGGACTGGCTGTTCGGAGCGGCCTGGTGGCCCGAATCCGGCCGTGACCTGCCGCTCGGTTTCGAGCAGGTTGAGAGCTTTCCTCGCGGCTTCTTCCGCCAACTCGCCTACCCATGGTCTCGGGCTTCGCGTGCGACGCGTCGTTCTTCTCCAGGCGACTGAGGCGCCGGAGGTGGCGGGCGCTGCTAGGCGTGAAACGCGGATCGGATCAAGCGCGTGAACTGCATCGCTGCACCGGCAAGATTGAAACAGAGCGCTGCCAGGATCGGTGTGAACTCGCGCCATAGGACCACATTCGCGATCTGTGCGAGAACGAGCAGCGAGAAGATCGCGAAGACGAGACCATTCGAGATCCGATCGATGTCGCCATGCTTCAGCCGGTTCTCCTGGACCCGGCGATGGGACGAGTAGAGGGACCACGGCATGAAGAGCGCCCATAGCGCGCTTGCCATGGCACAGGGAATGGCGATCTCCTCTGCGAACACCTGCAGCATGACGAGTGTGAGCAGCGCAAAGCCGCCGGCGGTCAGGCTGGATTCGAGCAGGAAATTGAGGCGCAGCCGATCGCCGGGGTGCCAGCTGCCTTCGTTTCGGCTGCCGAAAGCGACCACGACCCCGGTAAAGCCAGCAAGTGCGACTGCGATCTCGGCAATGCCGATCAGCGTCTCAGAGTAGTCCGGCTGCACCGGGGGCATCCTACCAGACAATCGTCATGGGCAGGCGCGCGATACGACGGGTGTATGGCATCAGCGTTGCGGAACGGCCTTCTGCGCGGGTACGCGCATCATTCCCTCCTGACCATTGCCATTCTCCTTCTTCGGCGTCGCGGGCACGCGCTTCAGCTTGGGGGTTGCCTTGTTTCCTGCGCCGGAGGTGAGCGCTCCGGGTTGCGTGACGGGTTTCATTGCGGCGGCTGGTATGCGCTTGTCGCCCTTGATCTTGATCTCGACTTCGGCCCCGCTTCCCCGCGTGCCCATGATGGGAGATACGCGCAGCTGATAGATACCGGGCTGGCTTGGCAGTGCCGAGATGAGGGTGAACGATCGACTCTGCCCGACGGGAATCTGCGCGGTCGTCAGGTGGCGCATCGATTCACGGGAGGGAAGCTGCTGCGGCCTCCAGCTCTCGTGAGAGGTCTACCGCTGTTGATGGCCGATGGCTTCGGTCGGCGGCTAGGGCCCGCTCGAAGAGCGATACCAGTGCTTCAGGACAGTCGGGCATCAGACGCCTCTGTTTTTCCGTCCATCCGCGCTGAATGGCTGCCATCGTTGCAGGAGACGAGCCCGACTCGAACGGATGCCTGCCCCAAGCGGCTTCAAATGCAACGATCCCGAGGCTCCAGAGGTCGAAGCCCGGTTCAGGCCGGCCAAGCTGGAGTGCCTCTGGGGACATGTATCGTGGTGTTCCCGCGAAGCCTGTTTCGTCGATCCTCCCGCTCTCTGGGAGCGTTCGCGGTGACTCGCCGGTGATCCGCGCCAAGCCGAAGTCGAGCAGCTTCGGTGTGCCGTTCTCGGTGAAGCCGATATTGCTCGGCTTCACGTCGCGATGGAGGATGCCCGCTCCATGGGCTTCCTGAAGCACCCGTGCGATGAGTGCCGAGAGTTCGAGAGCCTTCTTCAAGCCCAGGGGACCCTCTGCCAGCCGATCGGCAAGGGTGCCGCCGGCAAGGTACTCGATGACAAGGATCGGAATGCCCCGCCAGGTCTCCGCCCCGTGGATCAATGCCAGATTTGGATGCGTGATGGCCGCCATGGCTCGGGCTTCGCGGCGCAGTCGAAAGGAGTCCTCGGGCGTCGTGAACGGCAGCGTTTTCAATGCGATGGCACGCTGAAGCGTGTTGTCCTGGGCGCGGTAGACGACTCCCATGGCGCCCCGACCGATGCGTCGACGCAGCTCGAATTTCCCAAAGGCGAGAGGCGGTAGCAGGGAGGGTCTCAGGGCACCGCCACAGAAGCTGCATTCAGCCGCCGACGCCATGGCAATGCGCCCACATGGTTCGCACTCCCTCGCCACATCCTCTTGTTCAGCTCGACCCGGAACGTCGGCCGAGGAGGACCGCAAGATCCGGTTTTCCAAGCCTACACCCGCGGCATTCCCGATTGCAGAGAGCAGCAGCAAGTCCTCTCTCGAGTACGGCAGCTCACTTCGCTTCGCTCCCAGCACGAGGAAACCCCAGGCGGTACCGGCCGAGCCTGTCAGGGGAACGAGCATCCGGCACGCGGAATCGGCAAGCCAGATGCGATCTTCCTGGGGAAGCGCCTCGATCCCGGCAGCCGGGCGACGGAGATCCACCTGCACGGGTTCCGACGCATCGTGGATGAGTGCAGCCAGAGGCGAGGACTCGGTCAAGCTTCGCAGCCCACCCGCCATAGGCACGAATGCACGCTCAGCAACGACATGCGCGAAGAGGGCAGCCGTCTCCGGGTGAAGGGCACCGTCCACGATTTCAGTTACGGATCGTGCCAGCTCCATCGTTGGCCCATCCGAGCGCGTGCTCGCCGCCACGGCGGCGAACACCTCGCGGGAATCGTAGTCTTCGCGGAAGAAGAACCGGTCCACCGTCAGCATCACCCGCCGACGAACGCCGACGACGAACAAGCCAGCTCCGACGAGGCCGACTGCCGCAAGAGGACGAAGGCCGCTGAACAACGCACCGAGCGGCTCGGCTCGCCCCTCGTATGCCATGTAGGCGAGAACCATGAATGGAGTCACGACGAGTACCGCAAGCACTCCTCGCGCCAGCGCGTACTGAGCGGCTCGTCGCAGAAGCGTCGGAACGTCGAGAACCTGCTGGACCGCCACGGAGTAGGCCGTCACCGCAGCCATCGTGAGGATCATCAACAGGTTCAGCGGGACCAAGACGGCACTGGCCCAGGCACTCGTAGCGAGTGCCGCGATCTCGGTCGATAACGTCGGGAGCACCGCGAAGGAAACCGGCAGAACGGCAGCTACGGCGAGGACGCTCACGAATAGCCTCACACGCCGACGTTCGTCTGCTGGAGCTTGTCCACCCCGCCAGAAGCCGAATGGGATGGCCGGCAGGACCAGTCCGAGAACGATGGTCCAGTACAGCCCCGCCAGATCCGCACGATCGAGCAGGGCGAGTGCGCCACGGGTGCCGAGCGTGCTGGCCTCACATCCGGCGGGAACGAATCCCCACTCCGGGCGGATTCCGATGGCCAGGCCAACGACCACCAGCACGATGGCGGCACCGACGCAAAGCCAGATCGCGCCCATGACGAGCTGGGCCCTTCGACGCGATTCCAGAGCCCGCGGAAAATCTCTCAAGAAGAGCCACGCCAGGGCCGGAGTGAAGGCATCGATTGAAACCGATGCGATGGCTCTTGGTAAAAGCGCCCAGGCTTCGGGAAGAACGGAGAGCAGGGGTTCGATTGCCGGATGGGCAAAGAAGACGGCAATCAGCAGGAAGAGCGCTCCGAGGTGCTGGACCCTCTCATCGCGGCGGCCTCCCTGGAGCAGATAGGCAGCAAGCGTGCCGAGCACGAGAATGACGGTGGCCCGGTGCCCGTCGAGGACGGTGGAGTGGCGGCACCACGCAGCGCCTTGCGCAGCCGCTACGAGCCCGGCCATGCCCATCGCGACCTGAAGGGCGGCGATGCCACAGACGACGGTTAGCAGGATCCGTCGAGCAGACTCTCGGTTCCGGGATCGCGGCACGCAATGGAAGAGTGTAGGGGTTGAGCCGCCGCCGGGCCGCCTACGTCAATTCAGCAGCGGAAGCGACTCGTCTTCGACGTGCCCGACCCAACGAACCGCGTCCTCGCCTGCCAGTCGCTGCAATTCCCCGCGCTCGATCTCGATGAGTCTGGACGGGCCGTGCCCGTAAGGCATGGCCTTTGCGCCATGTGCCTCGAGGAGCGCATCGGCCCGAGCAGGCGAGATCTCCGGTCCAAAATGGACGACGGCGCCGATCGTAGCTCCGACTTCGCTGAGAGGTGTCGTCAGCCGCTGCCACACTTGTGGTGAAATCTTGTCGCGCGGAAGATACAGCCCCGCCCAATACATCCGAGGCTCCACGCTGCCAAGGTCGGTACCCACCCGGATTTCTGATGCGTAAGCACGTGCTCCGAGATACGAGCCAAGCTCGACGCCCACCCGGGCGAGGCGGGCCCGCTCGTCGCTCGATGGATTCACCTGGAACTGCACGATCGCAGGAACGCTTTCTAGCGTGGCTCCCTCGAGCTGCCGCTCGAGTTCGCGCTCGACCCCGGGCTCCGGGCGGAGCGTGCGGTTGGGCAGATCGATGCTTCGGGTTTCGTGCACGGGATCCGCCGGAGAAGGACGAAGCGGTGTATCGGAATCATCCCGGAACCAGGGCCAAAACCAGGGCCACCATCGATCGGTCTCTTCCGTCGGATCTGGAGTCTCCGGCTTGGGTTCGAGGCCTATCTCCGTCTCGGGTGGACACGGTCCCTCGTTGAAAGGGTGGGAGCTGGCCAGGCTGTAGGCCTGGGGACTGTCCATCGGCAACACGTGAGCTTGGACTGCAATTCGCCACATTCCCTCGTGCTGTGGCATCGCGTCCACCCTTTCCACGTTATTCAGATGATCGACCCCGCGCTTCGCCGAAATGACGTCCGCTGGCTGGATTGGATCATTCCCGCCGCCAACGGGATTGGCCGCGGCTTTGAGGGTATCCAGACGCCAGGGGAGCTTCTTCGTGCCGTCAGGGAGGACGAGCTCGAGGTCCAGATCATTGACCAGTCGAGGGCTCGTCTGCGAACAGGTCGCGTCTTCGCCGAGGCCGCAGGAGTCGCCCGGCAAGTCGTCCCAAGCCAGAGTGACCCTGATCGGGCCGGAATCGGGCGCAACGGGCATGCACCATTCCTCACGATCTCCAACGAACTGGATGAAGCTCTCCTTCCATTGGTTCGTGAGAGACATGATCTCCCGCGCGGCCTCGGCATCGACGAGTCCCCAGCCTGTCGCGAAATCGGGGCCTTCGTGGAAAAGCACGGGGGCTCCAGTATCCGGATTGTCGAACTCCTCCGATGCGTAAGGAGCCTCCTTGATCTGATCCTTGGCGGTCTGAATCAGAATGGCTTTGTAGGTCGACGGGAGGAGGTCAGGCTCGACGCCAGGTGGCTTCTGGTACTCGTGCATCACGAGTGCGACGATTCCGGCTACGGCCGGTGCTGCCATCGAGGTCCCGCAGAGGTTCCAGTAGTCCTGGTCGAACACCGAAGCCGCCCGAATCCCGTCTCGTTCAGACCGGCAGCCCGGAGCCACGACGTCGGGCTTGATACGCCCGTCGAATGTCGGCCCAAGGCTGCTGTAGTCGGAGAGGCGCCCATCCAGGGTGTCGATCGATCCGACGGAAATGGTGTTCTTTGCGGACGTGAAGACCGAAAAGTAGCCCGTTTCGACCGAACAGAGGTTGCCCCAGCACGAAGGGTTCCTCCCACTGTTCCCAGCCGCCCAAACCTGAGGGCGCGGGGGAATTGGAGAGCCGCCAGACTTTTCGTCGCCGCGGACGATGCTGTCCAGGAGCACGGCGCGAGGATCGTAGACCGTCATCGATTGGGCATACGAGTGGTTCGTGACGTCGACGGCGTGATCCACAATCGCATCGTGGAGTGCACCGGCTGCCGGGTTCAGCTTGGAGATCGGCCTGTAGTCACCCAGGCCTGCGTAGGGGGCATGGCCTCGTCTGGCAAAGGGCGGCTCCTGTGCGGTTTCCGAGTTGAGACCGCTACCGCCAGCAATCGAGCCCACCAATGTGCCGTGGAGCTCGGCTTGGGTTCGTTGGGGATCGATTCGCGAGATTCCGGCCGCACCCGAAATCTCGACGCTGTCGAAATCGTGATGCTGTTGTTGGATTCCGTTGTCGAAGATTCCAATCACGACCGGCTCGCCATCGACACGAAAGACCGGCCGTGGCGAAGTCAGATTCGCATCCTGTGCGTCTTCGGACCGGCTCTTCCAGCGCGCTGTTTCGTTGAGCGGCAGGAACGGAAGTGGGCCGGGTACGATGCGCTTGACCGCATCCTGTTCGGCCAGTGATCGGAGCGCATCTCGTTCGGACACCACGTTCCAGATGGCAGTCCCACTCTGCACCGCATCCGGATCGACACGGCGCAGGATGTCCCGTGCTTCTTTGACTGAAACGTCAACGTAGAATTCGACCACGATGCTGAGACGTCCGTCCGGGTCGATCGTCCAGCTGGGCAGCTCAGGAGCCAGGAGTTCCGGCGCGAGCTTATGGACGGGCGCCGGCACGAGTTGCAGGGCGTCGAAAGCTTCGATCAACCGATTGGACCCCCGTGGCAGCGTCGCGAAATACGCGTTGTTGCCGCGGTAGCTCGACAGGTTCACGCCGGCTTCCCGAAGGGCCTCATGTTGCTGTCTCGATACAGGCGCCTTGAACTGCAACGAGACGTGGGTTCGTCCGGGCTCTGGATGGGTTGGGGTGTGGCTCGGTTGAGGTTGCGTTGCAATGGGCAGGAGCAGGATGGCCGTCATCGAACCCGCGAGGGCAGCAGCCCTGCGAATCCGTGTGCTCCAGGTCATGGGCGATCGCTCATCCGCAGCCGAAACCCGTGTGGAGAGTCGGATCGTCGTCCCCTTCCGCCGCGGGGGAGTTCCGCGAGATCGCCGCGGCTCGCGTGAGCTTCAGAGCCATCTCCGTCTTCGTCGCCTCCCAGGCCGCCTCGTAAGTCTTCTTCGTGACCACCGCCTCGGCAGGGACATTCGCCATGGCGATGCGGGCTGCGTGCTCGCCGCATGAGTAGGCGCAAACGTTGGTCGCCGTGTCGTTGCAGTTCTTGGGATAGTTCCCGTTCTTGAGATTCACGGCCAGGAAATTCCCGGAGTTGTAATTGAAGGCGGCCATCGGAATCAACTTTGCATCGTCGATCTTGACTGCCTCGGCGCTCTGCAGCCTTACACCCAGCGCGAAGTAGCTCCATAGCGTGACGGCGATGCACTCGAAGTCGTCCTTGTCGACTCCGTACAACGCGTGAGCCCTGTTGACGATTCCTTTCAGCTGCCCGGGCGGGATTTCCTTTTTTGCAGCAGAACGAACTGCAGCCATGTTCTCCTCGGAGGGATTCGTCAACGCACATTGCGCAAGCGCTACGATCGGTAGAGCAGCCGTACCCCGCATGATGTCTCGCCTCGTCAGCCGTCGGTTCGTCTTCGTCATCGTGACTTCTTCTCCTTCATCAACGCGGCGTTACCGCGTCAACCCGAATGCCTTGATCAGGTTGTACACATGCGACCGCGCCAGATCCAAGCGTCTGGCCGTCTCACTCACGTTCCAGTCCGTGTCTTCCAGTGTCTGGGCAAGCAGGTCCTGCTGGAACCTGCGGGTCGCTTCCTGGAAGGTCATTCCCGTGGTTTCGCTGTCTCCATTCTCGCCAGCGCCGCTTGACTCGACCTGTTCAGGAAACAGATGACGTGCGCCGAGCTCCCGGGCGGCCTGGCCGTGGGCGCGGATGGTGGCGGCCTCGAGGGTGTTCTCGAGTTGGCGGATGTTGCCCGGCCAATCGGCGTGGGTGAGAGCTTGGCAGGCAGCGGGGGAGAGTTCGAGGATTGCCAAGCCGTGGCGCTCGCAGGCGCGTGTGATCAGGGCACGGGAAAGCGGCAGGAGATCCTCGCGGCGTTCGGCCAGGCTGGGCAGTCGCACGGGAAGGACGTTCAGGCGGTAGAAGAGGTCTTCGCGGAATCGCTTCTCGGAAACGGCGGCTTCCAGGTCGGTGTTGGTGGCGGCGACGAGGCGGATGTTGGCCTCGATTGGGCGATTGCTCCCCAGCGGGTAGTAGCGTTTCGATTGGAGGAGCTGGAGCAGCTTGGCCTGCGCTTCGCGGGGCACTTCGCCGATCTCGTCGAGGAAGAGTGTGCCGTTCTCGGCCGCGGCCACTTTCCCCTCCGTGTTTGCATGGGCCTGGGAATGGCTGCCTTTCATGGCGCCAAAGAGTTCGCTCTCGAAGAGTTTTTCGGGCAGGGTCGAACAGTTGAGCTCGACGAAGGGTCCGTTGTGGCGGGGGCTGTTCTCGTGGACGGTCCTTGCGAGCTGACTCTTGCCCGTGCCGGAATCACCCGTCAGCAGAACGTTGACGTCGAGCGGGGCTGCGAGCATTGCCTGTTCGACGGCGCGGGCCAAGGCGGCGCTGTGGCCGACGATGCCTTCCAGGCGGTAGCGTGCGCGAAGCTCGCGGGTGGCATCAGCGGTTGCGCGACGGCGGACGACCAGACGATCGGCGAGCGGTGCCAGGTGGCGGGCCAGGGTCTCGGCATGATCCCGGTCCTCGGGGGAGAACATTCCGCCGTGGCTTCGCCCTTGGAGGTAGACCACACCGAGTGCTGCGTCCCTGCCGATCGGTGCGCATAGCACCGCTTCGATCTGCCCGGCTCGAACGCTCTCGCGCGCCTGGAAGCGCTCGTCGAGCAACGCCGCGTGGGTAAGGATGGTCGTACCGGTGGCCAACGCCTCGCCGATGATGCCCTGGGAGATCGCGGCGCGGACATCCTCGACCTGCTCGGAGGAGAACCCATGGGCGAGGCTCCAAGCCTCCTCGGCTTCAAGATCGCGGACCTCCAGGTATCCCAGCGCGGCACCGGAAACCTCGACGACGAGTTCGAGGGCTTCTTTGAGGAAGGGCTCGAGATCGGTCTGATCGCCCAGGGTCAGGAGTCGGCGGTAAAGGTCCCGCTCCTGACGTATCTGGCCCAGCTCCGTATCCTGCAAGTGAGTGCCGACCCTCCATGGCCCGGCGTCCATCGTAATCCATCTGGGGCAATCTTGGACGAGAATCGTTGATAGCTGCTTAGGCACGAACTCCCTCCTTGGGGACGGCCCTCGTACGACCAAGGATCTCACCAACCCGGCGAACCGAAGCTCGTGGCCCGTAGCGGAACCACTCCGGCTTCCCGCTGGGCCCGCCGAAGTGTGCTGAGGCGGGTCGCGAGGGCGGTCGTCAGCTCTACGACCCGCATGGGATCGATCGTGGCGCATTCGCGGGTGCCCGTCCGGCCGCCCAGGACGACGAAGCCGATCAATAGCGGCCCGTCCAGGACTGGAATCAAAGCTACGGCGCCGGCCCGCTGGAGGGCATCCACGTCCGCCGAGTCGAGGCACCTGGCCAACGCTCGGGAGCATCGGGTGCGCGTGGCCATGACCGGGCGCCGCCGGGAACGAAGGAAGCGAGCCAACGATCCTGCACCGTCGAAGCTAGGCGCTTCGTGATGGTCGGAGCGGGCCGCCACCTCGAAGAGGCCGCGTCGGAGGAGATGCAAGCTGAACGGCTGTGCCGGAGCTTGAACCTTCATGGCGTCTCGAAAACGCTCGAGGGTTTCGGCCTGCGACTTTGCTCGGGCGAGACGCCTTGCTCGGCGTGGCCGGGGCGAGAGGAAGGGAAGCGAAACGGTTGTTGTGGCGTCCATAGCGTCTGCTAGAGCAACCCCCATGCCAGCTCTACAGACTCGCCAAGTCTTCGGTTTGGCAACACTTTTGGAAAGTGATCCGATTGGGGCCGTCTTCTCTAGAAGACACTGGCGGGGGGTCGGTGTCCAGCTGGCAGGACAGGGTCGGGTTCCCCGGTCGTTGCCATCCGCTGTCAGCAGGGCGACGAACGCCAGGTCCCCCAAAGCCGGCGTTCTCTACGGTCCGTTCCTCAATTCCATTCGGGAGGAAATCCATGACGAACGCTTCGATGACCGGCCGCTGCTTGTGTGGTGACATCACTTTTACGGCGCGTGAGGTGGAGACCGAGATTCATGCCTGCCATTGCAGCATGTGCAGGACCTGGTCGGGAGGGCCGGTTCTCGGGGCGGCGGTGGCGAGCGTCGAGTACAGCGGTGAGGAGAATATCGCGGTGTATGGATCCTCCGAGTGGGCCGAGCGTGGCTTTTGCAAGACGTGCGGAACGAATCTCTTCTACCGCTTCAAGGAATCCGGCCAACACGTCCTGTGGTCCGGAACCTTCGACGATCCGGCGGCCTTTCGGCTGGTTGGAGAGATCTACATCGACGAGAAGCCGGCCGGCTATGCGTTTGCCGGCGACCACATCCGGCAGACCGGCGCAGAGTTCATGGCCTCGCTGAGCAACGAATGAGCTGAAGCTCAGGGTGTTGCTTCGAGCGGTGGCACCTCGAAACTGGCCGGGTCATCGCTCTTCAGTGTCGGCAGCGGGGTATAGGATTGCTTCGCGGCGGTGTAGCTGTGTTTACCGGTCACGGGGTCGTAGGGCTTTACGGAGAGCGTGTGCGAGGTCGGGTCCAGTTCGATCAGCAATCCCCAGCGTGAAAGGCCTCCGTCTTCGACCTTTCGCGTGTGCTGATAGTTCCCATAGATGCTGATGACCTCGCGGCCGCTCGGCAGCGTCTCCATGCTGAAGGTCTCCCGGTCGGGTCCCAGCCAATGACCGCTAACGACAGCGCGGATGCGCGGTAGGGCCTCGAGCAACGCGGTGCACATCCTCCCTGTCTTCCACTGGCCACCTGAGGGCTGCGCGCAGCTGTGGTGAAGGAAGAGCACGGGCGCATCCGGCGGCAGGCGAGCGATCTCGTTTCGGAGCCATGCTTCTTCCGCTGCACTCCACAAATTGGGCAGGCTGGCCACCCACCAACCGGCTGCCAGCGGGCTGACGAAGATGCTCGGTTGTGCGGTCATCTGCTGCCGTTCGGGTTGGGCGGGGCGGGCAGCACGCCACGCGAACCAACGCGTCAGTCCCTGGAGTGGATGAATTCCGTCGGGTGTATCGTAGTCGTGGTTGCCGACAGCCGCGTGCAGGGCGACGCCGCAGCCATCGAGACGATCTTCGAAGGCGTATTCAGCCGTCCGGTATTGGCCGTCGACAGGCTGGTCGACCAGATCTCCCACATGCAAGACCGCGCGGATCGGGGGTTCGTGGTCGCAGACCGCGGAGTGGATCGCCTTCCAGGTGCGGAGGCCGCCGTGGCCACCGGTAGAAAGTGTTTGGGTGTCGGTCTCGACGTAGACGAGCACGGGTGCTGCCGATTCGGAGAGAACTGGGGCCGCCCCCAGGATGAGGCAGACCATGAGCAAGAAGCTTCGGTTCAAGGCGCCCAGGAGCATCGCAGGCCCGGCCGTTTCGGGCGAGGCCTGGCCGAAACGCCAGCGCAGCTGAGATGCAATTCCTGCGCGCAGAGCGGCAGAACGACCATGAATGCGTCGTGTTTGTTGGGTTCTCGTATTTGCAGATTTTGTTACCGGCGGAACGAGTCCGCTGCCGATAAGTACCCAGGCTCCTGCTCAGCGGGGCCAGCTGCGGAGAGCTTCGTTTGAGGCACGTTTGGACAGTAGGTGCGGTGTTGGCGGTTTGCGCATTCTGGATTGCGCCGTCTGTATTTGCACCGGCGTCCGAGTCGGAGCGTTTCGTTCGGGATGGTGCTGGCATTGGACGCGTCTCAGTCGAACGCCAAGGCATTTCAGGTGGGAAGGGTGAGGATCGCCAGCAACGCGAGATGGGTCCTGATGGGTTTCTTGCCTCGGCTTCTCGTGCGGTAGCAGCAAGTGCCGGGGTGGAGGACGCGCCGTTCGCGGCGGAGTTCGATGAGGTGCCTGTGCATCGGGTGTGGGAGCTCCGAGACGAGTCTTCGCACCATCTCGACCATGCCATCGGCGACTACCATCCGACGCGGCATGGTCTGAGTGTGGATTCCGAGGCCATCCGGGCCCTCCAAGTGGGCGAAGCCCTGGCGCTTCCGCTGCCGGGCCTCGGAGTCATCGAAGCGACCGTGATCTGGGTGAACCAGGCAAGCAATGGGGATCGGGGAATTGGGGCGGTGATCGATGGGAGCGACAACGAGTATGCGTTGACGCTCACCCTCGGCGAGCGTGCGCTCTTTGGGCAGGTGTCGACTGCTCAGGGTCGCTTCCTGGTCGAAGGAACCAGCGCGGTTGCTGCTGTCTTCCGCGATGACCTGGAACAGGTGCTCGTCGATCCGAACCAGACCGATGAACGGATTGCCCCGGAGGTTTTGCCTTGATCCGCCTTGCCCCCCTCTTTGCTTTCTTGATGTTGGTGGCTTCGGCATTGCCCGCTGCTGCGGTCGAGCCGACACCGGCCACTGTCGATTTGATGGTGCTCTACTCGCCGGCGACGACCGCGCGCTACGGAAGCGGCGTGGATACGCGTATCAATCACTTGATCAACGCGACCAACGATACCTACGCCCGAAGCGAAGCAGGGCTCCGTGTGCGGCTGGTTCATTCCGAGGAGGTCGCCTACAGCGATAGCGCCACGTCGAACGCGGCTCTCGACGCGTTGACCCAGAACAGCGGCGTCTTCTCGGGCCTGGAAACGAAGCGCAGTCAGGTCGGGGCGGACCTGGTGGTGCTGATGCGCCCCTACGTCGGCGACGGCATCTGCGGAATCGCCTGGCTCGGTGGCTACGGACAGAACGGAGATTTCTCGAGATC
>JAFDCZ010000013.1 GCA_019312665.1 Deltaproteobacteria bacterium
AGTGCACCGACGAGTGCCCCCGAGGCGTCGAGCCCGCCGCAGCCGGGCCCTTGGATGCTCACCGGCAATGTCACCGAGACGATGGACGCGGGGATCTATACCTACCTCCAAGTCCATACCGGTACCGAGAGCGTGTGGGTGGCTTCTTCGCGGCTCGCAATCGCCGTCGGCGACACAGTGTCCGTGCCCGACGGCGTGCGCATGGTGGACTTCTACAGCACTCATCTGGATCGACGCTTCGAGTTGATCTTCCTGGTGGCGTTCATCGAGGTCGAAGGCCGGGAGAAAGAGGTTCCGTCGATCCCGGAGATTCACTCGCGCAGCTCGAAAGAGGGCGGCTTCGAGGTCGATCTCTCCGACATCAGCCGCGCAGAAGGCGGGCAGACGGTGGGTGAAATCTTCGCCCAACGTGAGACGCTCTCGGGGCTCGAGGTCCACGTCCGTGGCAAGGTGGTCAAGGTCACGACGGGCGTCCTGGGACGGAACTGGATCCACGTGCAGGATGGCACGTCGAGCCCGAAGGGCGAAGACGATCTCACTGTGACGACTACCGAAGACCTCGAGTTGGGCAGTACGGTCGTCGTACACGGCGTCGTGCGTCTCGATAGCGACTTCGGCTATGGGTACCGCTACGAACTCCTGGTCGAAGCCAGCAGCGTGACGACCGAGTGAACAGATCGACCCCTGTGGCGAGCCTGTGCGGTGAGGCAGCGTAGCCTCGCGGCGCTCAGGCCGGATCCGGGCCGACCCGAATCATGCGTTTGCCGCGGTTCTCGCCGGCGAGCAGGCCGATCAGGCCGCGGGGTGCGTTTTCGAGGCCGTCGAGAATGTCTTCGATGACCTTCAGCTGACCGCTCTCCAACCACTGCTTGAGATCGCGCTCGGCTTCCTGGTCGCGGTCGAGGAAGTCCATCACGATGAAGCCTTCCATCCGGAGGCGCTTAACCACGAGCAGTCCGGGAATGCCGACCGGGCTTGCTGGCGAGCCGCCGTCGTATTGTGAGACGGCGCCGCAGCAGGAGATGCGACCGTGGAGCTTCATGGCGAAGAGGGCGGACTGCAGGATGTTTCCGCCGACGTTGTCGAAGTAGACGTCGATTCCGCCGGGACAGAGCTCCGATAGACGAGCCGAGACGTCATCGTTCTTGTAGTCGATGCAGGCGTCGAAGCCGAGTTCTGCCTGGACCCAGTCGCATTTCTCAGCGCCGCCCGCGATTCCGACCACATGGGCCCCCTTGATCTTGCCGATCTGGCCGACCAGGGAGCCTACCGAGCCCGCCGCCGCGGAGACGACGAGGGTTTCGCCCTCCGCAATTCCCGGCACGTTGAGAAGGCCGTGGTAGGCCGTCTTGCCGGCGATCCCCAACACCGAGTGCAGGTGCGAGAGGGGCCGGTGGTCGCTGCAGCGTTGCACGCTCTTGGCATCGAGTGCGGCGAATTCCTGCCAGCCGATCTCGCCGGCCACGACATCGCCGGGGGAAAACCCGGCTGCGCGGGATTCGACGACTTCGCCGATGGCGTAGCCGTGCATCACGTCGCCGGGGTTTACCGCGGCGCGGTAGGTAGCGCCTTGCATCCAGGCGCGATTCGCCGCGTCCTGGGAGAGCAAGATATTGCGTACGAGCAGCTGGCCCTCTTCCGGCGTGGGGAGAGGGGACTGGCGAAGCTCGAAATGGGATTCCGCAAGCTCCCCTTTGGGGGTTTCGACGAGAACGATCTGGGTGTTGTCTGCCATGGCGCGACGGTACCCGAATCCGGATCGGGCTTCGATTCCCCGCCCCTCAGCTCTCGATCAGCTCGAGGGCCTCGCGACAGGTTGTGGCGGTGGTGCAGCGCGGGTTCGTTGCGGCCGAAGATGCTGTACTCGGGTATGCATCGATCACCTGGGGATGGCTGCGGAAGAATGCCTCCCCTCCCTTCTTGGCAAGCTCGGGGCAGGTGACGACCCAGGTGGGACTGCGCAGGATGCGTCCAGCATCGAAGTTGGTTCCTTCGCGGAGGCGCTTGGGTCGCGCCGCGCAATACTTTGGTTGTGTCCGCGAAATTCCTGCTGTGATTCGGATCTGCCACCGGGAGGGCGAATCCCGCGGTTCACATCGGCTCCGGGTCCGAGGCTAAGAGGCGTAGCTGAGCAAATGGGCCCGGGCGCAAGGGAGCTGCCGCGTCGGGATCCTTCCGAAGTACGCCTTGCTCACGGGCGCCGGGAGCTCGATCCGAGACGGAAAGACGCGCTCCTTCAGGATCTTCTCCCACGAAAGCGGCGCCTCGTTCATCCCCAGGACCATTGCCGGCGTCCCCCCGCCCCGTCGCTCGGAGAGCTGCTTGACGTGGTTTCTCCAAATCCGGTGGATCGCCTCCCTCCAGACCATCGCCTGGTTCCGCTTCGAGAAGGCGATCGTCTCGCGCTTGTGATTGCCCCCGCCGTGGCGGAGCAGCAGGTGGTAGAGATTCACTGGGAAGAGCGGGTTCTGGGGGACCCGAGGAGCCTTCGATGACGTGATCTCGTGCTGGATCTCTCGGCCCCGGAGTTTGAGCAGGGCGGGTGGGTACTGCTTGTGATCGTCGGAGCGGATGACGCCTGTGGAGCCCTCGGGGAGGACTTGGGCGAGGGCCTCGCAGACGCCCTGCTCGATGGAGCGAGGATGGGGTCTCCCGAAGCGCGCCTCGAGCTCCTTCCGCCTCTCCTTCTGGCGGCGCGTCATGCGGCCTTTGCGGCGCAGCTCGGAGACGGTCGTGGCGTAGACGTAGTGGCTCTCGGCGCCGACCACCGTGTTCAGATGCGTGACCCAGTACTGGCTGAACTCGAAGGTCTCGAAGCCGTCGACGACGACGGGCTCTGTGGGTGGGGTACGGGGACGCCTGTGTTCGTGGTAGGCCAGGCAGTGGCGGCCGGCGCGGCCAAGCTGGAGGGCCACGGTGGAGGGCGACACGCCGTGCAGGCGAGCCATCTGGCGAAGTCCCGCGCAGGCAAGGCTGGTCTTGAGCAGCGGGAGGAGGAGGTCGGGGCGCTTCAACCAGTAGGTGGTGGAGAAGGTCTGAGTACTGAAGGACCGGCCGCAGTGTGAACATAGGTAGCGCTGGATGCGGCGCCCATCGAAGCGGCGGAAGTGGAATCCATCGCGTTTGTAGGCCCAACCCGTTGGATTCCGGTGGTATTCACAGCTCGGGTTGGGGCAGTGCGGCGGCCGAAAGGCTTGCTCGGGCGCAGACATGCACCTTCACACTGCCAACCCTGTGCCAGCAGGATTTTCGCGGGCACAACCCAATACTTTGAATCGGTGCCGCAGCTCGCCCTAGCGACGCCTGCGTGCGTTTCAGCGATGCCCTCCCGCCTCACCCCAAGTGGTGTGACACTTTTTCAGCTATTCGTGCCACTCACTCCTACAGGCCCACCTGTCAGCCCGACTCGGCGTTTGACGCGCCCAGAATCGGTACCACGGTTGTATTGGCGCGGAGTGTGAATGGACTCGAGTGAGCGAGAGACCGAGCGTGCCAACCTGAGGGGGTGGATAGCGATGGATGTTGTCAGCGGGATTCTTGGTTCGAACGGAGTCCGTCATCGACTCCTGGGGGCGCTGGCTTTTCTTCTGATCGTTTCGCCTGCGAACGCTCAGGGTGATGCCGATATCGCCCGGCTTCGCGCAGAGCGCCTCGCGGCAACGGGCCAGTGTGAACAGGCCTTGCCGCTGCTGGCAGACCTCCAGCAACAGCGCCCGGCAGATGCGCGGCCGCTTGGGGTTGCAGGCCAATGCGAGTTGAGGCTGAAGCGCTATGGCGATGCCGTCACCAGCTTGACGGCTGCCCATAGACTCGCGCCCGATGATGCCGAGGTTTCGCTGTACCTCGGTATGGCGCAATTCCATCTGGGCGATCTCACGGAGGCCGCTCAGACCCTGGCTCAGGCGGAGGCCCAGGGCATCAGCGCAAGGCCGGAACTCGATCTCTATCTCGGGCTCCTCGCGCTGACGAATGCGGAGAATGCCGAGGCGCAGATCCGCCTGGATCGGGTGCGCAAGGCCGCGCCGCGCCGCTTCGATCCGCTGGCTTCCTACTACACCGGGGTCGCGGCCGCAGCCGAAGGCGAGCGGAGAAGCGCAGTCGAGAGTCTTCAGCGCGTGGCCCAGGAGCACCCGGGAACACCCTGGGCAGAGCAGGCAGAACTGCACCTGCGTGGCATCCGGGATGCGAGGCCGGCTCGCTGGTGGGTCGAGGCGACCGCGGGGATCGAATACGACGACAATGTCGTGCTTCGCGGCAGCGGCGTACAACTCGATCCCTCGTTGATTTCCTCCCAGAACGACCACCGGGCCGCCTGGTCGTTCGAAGCGGGCTATGAGCTGCTCCAGACAGCGGACTGGACCGTCGGCGTGCTGGGCACCTACTACGGCACCGTCCACGATGACCTCGAGGACTTCAACGTCCAGTTTCCGGGTCTCTCGCTCTGGGCGGACCGCAGGGTTGGCGAGGCCGATCTGGCCCGCGTCCAATACGACTTCGGATACGCCTGGCTGGGGGGCAGCGAGCCCTTTCTCTCGGTCCAGGCCTTGACGCCGAACTACTATCGCAACTGGGGCGATGCCGGCATCACGCGCTTTCTGACGGTGTTCGAGAGGCGAAACTATTTCTTCTCCAACCAGGACGTGCCCGGCGGAACCGGGACACCAGGCTCTCTGTGCACCTCGAGCCTCCCCTGTGGACCCCCGGGAATCAACGAGGAGAGTGCTCGCAACCGGGATGGATGGGGACTCCAGCTCGGGTTCGACCATACGCTTCCGATCCTGGAAGGGTTCGGTCCTCGTAGGGCGGATCCGAATCCGGCGCCTGGTGAGCGCAACGCGCGCTTCTTCCTGCGCGGTGGCTACCGCTTCCACTACTACAGTGCGCGCGGCAGTGAGTATTCCTACCAGGGCCATGAATTGAGCGTCGGAATGCGCATGTCGTTGCCGTGGGAGTTCGCTTTCGAGGCGAACGCCAGTTACGAATGGCGGGACTACCGCAACCGTTCGACCTATCCCGACCCCGAAGATCTGTTCGCCGTGCAGCTGCCCTCGGGCAGCATCCGCGGCTTGGAGTACGGGTTGAGCGGGAAGGACCGCCGCGACGATCTCTTCCACATCGAACTGGCATTGGAACGGCCCATCACCGACAACCTCACGTTGGCCGCTCGCTACGTTTACTACGACGACGCCTCCAACGTGGACGTTTTTGACTACAACCGGGAGGTGATTGGTCTCTACGCCACCTTCCGCTTCAGCCCGTAGAAAGAGGAGAACTCAATGCAGAAGTTGAACACGCTCAGAAGCATCGGCAGGAGCATCCTGCTCGGAGGCGCGTTGGTCGCGCTGCCCTGGACTTCGTTGGCGGCCGCAGGCGACATCCTGTCAGCGCGCGGTCCCGTCCATACGACGGGGCCCGAGGGCTCCCGCGAAATCGTTGCGGGCGATGCGTTGGCCGCGGGGCAGGGCATCGAAACCGGTGCTGGCGGTAGCGCGGCGGTTTCGGTGGGGGATCTCTGGCTCGAAGTGGGACCGGAGACGGCGTTGACGATCGGGCCCGACGGCTCGCTCGACATCACCCGCGGTCTCGCGCGCGTCGTCGACCTGTCAGGCGCTGGTGCGACGATCCACACCCCCCACGCGTTGATCCAGGTGGGTTCGAGCGATACCGAGATCCTCGTCGATGAAACGAGTTCCCAAGTATGTGAACGACGCAATGCGATCCGTGTGGCACCCAACTCCGACCAGTCCAACGCATCTGAGACCCCCGTAGGCCGTTGTGCCGTCGCGGAGGCGGGAGCGCTCACATTCGCAGCGGCGGGCGCAGAGCTTCTCGCGCTCTCGGGGGTGCAGGTCGACGTGGCCGTGGCATCGCATTTCTCGCCAACGGACGTGGCTGCGCCGCCGCCGAGCCTCGCTCTTCACCCGCTCGACCCGGACAAGCGCACCTTCCTGCCCTGTGACGACCCGATGAGCTGCGGCGGTGCTCTGACAGTGTTGCAGGCGCCGACGCCTCGGCGGTCGCCAACGCCGACACCGAAGCCGCCCAGCTTCGGCTTCGGAACCGGCCCGGCCGACCAGCCGAACAACTTCCAGGAATAGAAGCGGAACCGCTGCCTGAGGGCTCGTGGCGGCCGCGGTCGCCACGAGCCCTTCTGCACGCCTGCTGACTGTTCCACACCGGTTCACGGCAGCCCATTTCGCCACGGGAACGCTTGCCCAAGCATTTGTTTTCGCGGTGGAAATGACACTTTTGGTCTCCCCGTACCACTCACCCTTGGAGAAGCGGTTTGCCCGCTCAGTCCTTCTCCAAGGAGACCCCATGCAGCTCTCTAAGCCGCCGCAGCGAAATCGACGACTCGGGCGAATTGCCCTCGTGCTGGGGATCGCCCTGCTCGGAGCCACGGGTTCCAGCGCCGTCACGATCCCGGGCGGCGTCTACACGCTGCCGGTTGGTGCGGGCGACGCCACGACGGTCGATCTCGGCGTAGCCGCGCCTTTCCCCGGCACACCCCAATGGGTTCGCCTCCGCCCCAATGATCCGCCGGATCCGCTGCAGGACTACACTGCGATCGTCAGCGGCAGCTTCGTATCCGGGCCCACGACCGGAACGCCGAGCAACCCGCAGATCTTCAACATCACGTTCTCCGTTGCCTGGAACGGCACGATCAACGAACAGGCCCCGACACAGGCCGTGGCATCGCAAATGCTGTTCGCGATCGTCGACTCCCGTTTCGGCCCCGGCATGAGCTTCGACACGACGTCGGATCTCCCCCAGTCGGGCTTCGTACGTGGCAGCTTTGCGGTGAACGGCACACCCGTCGCGACCCCTGAGATCATCCGGGATGATACGGGCCCGATGAGCGGCAACTACCCGGAGGGCTTCGTCAGCGACTTTCCGGATCTGGGCTGCCCGTGCAATCGTTGGATCGGTTTCTACCTGCCGGCGACACCCGGCGTGACCCAGTCGATCACCATGCAATGGGCCCTCGGGCAGGGCGCCCCCAGTACGGGGAACGTCTTCTTTCCCAACGCTCTCTTCTTGCCCGTCCCGGAGCCGGGATCGCTCACGCTGGCAGTCGCGGTTCTTCTCGGGTTCGCTGGGTTCCGTCGCGCCCGCAGCCTCTAGCCGCAAGGGCTGGACGGCAAGCCTCAGCTTCAGGAACGCTTCAGCAGGCGAATCCATCGCGTTGGGAAGCTATCTGAGGAGCCCGCCCTGATGGGCTGCTGCAGGCCATCGGGCGCCGATGGCACCAAACATGCGGGTGCAAGCGATCGGGTCGGCCGATGAAGGCCTCCCTCGCAGAGGTCGGGAGGATGGAGCATGCACCGCTTTCGACTGCCCTTGCCGCGGAGGTTCCCGACCTGACGCGGCTGAGCGAAAAATTCGACTGGCCGCTCTCGCGCAGACGCTCCCCTCGCTCATCGACGGGCGCCAGGAGCTTCCGGCGCACGGGACACGCGAGATGCCCGTGTGGGGAGCGCGGCTGGTTGAGGACTATCCCCAGGGCCAGGGAACCGCGGCGGTCCGCAAAGGCACGGTCACGCTGATCGTCGACCACCTCGACACGATTCAGGTTCATTAGCCAGGGTCATCGGGGGCTTCGGAGGGTCGCTCACGATCGGATCGCTATTCGGGCACGAGCCTGTTGTTGCGTCGGCCAACGCGCCGCTGGATCGGCCGCTGCAACCAATCCTTGCCGCCGACGCTCTCGAATAGTCGATCGACGCGCTCGCGATCCTCACCTTCGAGGGACCGGTAGTCATCCAGGGGGCGTTGCAGCATCCACTGGCTGTAGGAACGGATCATGCGCTTGCCTCGTGCTCCTCCGATCACGAACTCGTGTTCGCCGACGCCGCGCGGAATCTCTGCTGTATCCGGGTTGCTCTCGATCCATGCCGCGTTTGCGTCGATCGTCGCCATGAGCGTCGGCATGCACTCATCGAACATCACTTCGAGCAGGGGCAGCAACGTCTCCGGGATTTCGTCGTCGGGAAGGAATCTTCCGGAGTTCGGCGCTGGCGTGTTCATCGAGCCAACCCAGCGAGCGACGTTCGGCGCGATGCGTCGCATCTGATCCCCACTCCATGGGTCGCGATAGTTGTGGGCGTAGAGAGGCCCCATCAATCCGTAGTCCCCGATGCTCGGTCGCGAGCCGAGCAGGTATCGATGGTTCGCGAAGTGCGCGTTCAGATGCCGAAGCAGCCTCTCGTAGTCGAGTTCGATCCCTGTAGTCGTGTCGTCGGTGATCCCAAGGATCGGCAATGAGCCGCGGAAGGGAGCTGAGATCTTCTCGCCCAGGGCCCGCTGCTCTTCAGGGCTGGCTTCGGGGATCACAGTCTTTCCGAACTCCTCGAGGATGAAATCCAGGTTGTATGCCCAGCGGTAGTGCATCGCGGGGATCAGCAGCCACTCGTCGCCGTAGACTTCGAAGAGCAATGCAACGAGACGCTGCGCGCGCCCGGCCGGATAGATCGACGCATCACCGGACCCGGCTTCTGCGAGCCGGGCCTCCAGGTGATCGATGATGACCGTCGTGTCCTGGATCAGCTCATCGTCGGGCGTATGCAACACGGGAATCATGCGGAAGCCCACCCGCTCGAAGATCTCGGGGCGGCCCGCTTCCTCGACGAATGGGACGTTCCGATATCGCAGATAGGCCCGCGCTTTTCCCGTGTAGAGCGAGATAGCAGCACCGTAGAGTGTGTAGGCGGGAATCATCAGCGGTTGGCTCCTCAGGAAGCCGCGTATCGTAACGCGAAGTGGTTCAGCTTCTCCGTGGGGGAGGGTCGGTCTTTCTGCGCAAGGCGATACTCGTCACCGAATATTACAAAAGTGGACAGGAGTATACAAAGATGTAATATCACAGAAAGCCGCAAGGAGCCGCGTATGAGTCGACTTGGTGCTTCGTCCCTGCAGGAGCCCCCGCCCGAGCCTCTCGGAGCCCGGCGTCTGACGATGGAGCCGCCGCCCCAGTACCCGGGCGCCATGGTGAACGTCACGAACCATTGCAACCTCGCGTGCGCACATTGCTTCGTCTTCCGCGAGGGGAACCCCAACGATTCGGACGGTGAGATGAAACCGGAGCGCCTGCTCGCTGAGCTCGAACGCCTGCGCGATCGGCACGGCATTCGCCGCATGATGTGGATGGGCGGCGAGCCCATGCTGCGTTGGCGTCTGGTCGAGCAGGGCCTCGCGCTCTTCGAAAAGAACACCATCACCACCAATGGCACCGTGGTGTTCAAGGATTTCGGGCCCGACGTAACCTACGTCGTCTCGCTCGACGGCCCACGGGATGTCAATGATCCTGTGCGCGGCGAGGGCGTGTTCGATCGGGTCATGCAGAATGTCGCCGCCCTCCCGGACGATTTCCAGTCGATGGTGATGGCGCAGTGCGTTTTGCACCGCGAGAACCAGCACCGGCTCGAGGACCTGGTTCGCGAGCTGCTGCCTACGAAATTCCGGGGACTGACGTTCAGCTTCTACGTTCCTCGGGCCGGGGAGGTCTCGCCGCGGGCCTGGGCTGACGTCGAGGAGCGCGAGGCCGCGATCGACATCGTCTTCGACTTGAAGCGCCGTTACCCAGGGTTCATCTGGAATTCGAGCCGCAGCCTGGAGCTGCTGCGCCCGGCCACCGCCAAGATCGTCACCGACCACTGCCCGATGCAGAAGACCATGCTGCCGCTCTACATCGAGGGCAACGATTTCACCACGCCTTACTGCTGCTACGGCAACGATGTGGACTGCGACCGTTGCGGTTCCTGGGGCGTGTTCGCGGCCGCCGCGAAGATCAGCGGCCCCTGGGATGCACTTCAGACCTGAGTCCGCCGGTCGGCTCCGGCCTCGACGATCTTCCAGGGAAGCTGCTCGTTCAGGCGCCAGCTCCCCACGCGAGAGCGTTGCGGAGCAATCGCTGGAATGCGTCGGTCTCCCAGGAACCGCGGAAGAGCAACGGAGTCTTGCCCTCCGGGGCGACACTCTCGTCGACAAAGGGCTGCCCGTTGGTTTCTGGCGAATGGCAGTGGCCAAGCGCGATGTACGCGACACCGCCCCTGCCCACATCTCGCGTGTATGCGAGCGCTCGGGTCTTGTTGTCGGGAAGTAGCGAGGTGTCCTCGTCGTAGGTGAATCCGAACTCCGGTGCCGGGTCTTCAGGAAGCTGGGTGGTCAGCAAGAGGTGGGAGTTCTCCCGATCGAGGAGCTCGATGAAGTAGAGCTCATCGCTGACCTCGAAGGAGGCCGGCAGGCCGCGCGCGAGCGGGTGCTTTGGGTTCGCGACATCCACTTGAAAGCGGCGAATCGGGGGGTGATTCAGGAAGAAGCTGCCCAGCGTGTCATGGTGGGGAAGCTTCAACATGCGTCGCGCGTTGGGCTGGCCTTCGATGCGCCCGGTCCGGCCCCCGCTCGTACCGTGGAGCCCGAGCCAGCGGCCACCGGCTGCGAGCCATTCCTGGACCCCATCGTTTTGGTCCCCGACCAGGTGGGGGCCTGCGACGTAGCTCACGAGGAACGTGCAGCCAGGCAACCAGCGCTCGATATCGGCGAAGTCATTCGACACCGTGGTCTGGACTCCAGGTGTCTCCCCGAGGAGGTCGAGCAGGCGACGTCTCGCATAATCCATGTCGTGAGCAGCTGTCGCTCCCGGCGGGAAGCCTCCTACGATCAGATGCGCCCGGCTGGTGCCCATGTGTCCTGCTTTCCCTTGGAGGTGGTTCGGTCGAGCGGGCGGTGGAGCCCGGCTCGCGAATGGAACGCCTAGCCTACCGACATGGCTGTATTCTGCATCGGCTTCAGCGACTCAGCTGGATTGCACTCAGGTGCCCTCATACAGCCCATGGCGCCGATGCCACTCCTCGAGGCCCTCGTCGGGGTAGGTCTGGAAATTGCGTTCGGCCTCGTCTTCCTGGGCGTCGACCCAGGCTGGTTTGGAGCGAAGGAAGATGTTGACGAAGGTTGGCGGCGCGGGGAACCCCGTGTCGAGGGCGGTCGCCACCGGATGCAGGAGTTCCGGCCACCGATCGTTGAAAGCCCAGAGATGTGAGCCGCACATGCCACAAAAGTGGCGTTCGTGTCGACTCTCTCGCGTGCTGCCGTCGTCTTCGGTGAGAGTCGCACGATAAATCTTCACGTACTCTCTTCCTTCGACCTCGAGACTTTCTGCACGAGCAAGGGTGTTGATGATGTAGCCCCCTCCACCGCCTGTCTTCCTGCAGATACTGCAGTAGCAGTGCATGAACGGGGCAGGGCCGTCGCTTTCGCAAGAAAAGTGCACACGCCCACAATCGCAGGAGCCTGAAACGAGCATGACCAGAGGATAGTGTCTGCGTCTGCTCGCGCGCAGCTCGGCGGTGGGCGTGCCGCCGTGGCGCCCCGCCCCGGCCACTGCCCGCGAGAAATTCCACGGGGAACGGGCTATCCGTTGCAGCGAAGGCCTGGTCGGGTCCGGAGGAGGCGAAGATGGCGGAAGCGCGTGTGGCTCTGGTGGTAGGTGCCGGGCCGGGTCTCGGAGCGTCGATCCTGAGACGCTTCGCCCGGGAGGGGTTCAGTGTATGTGGCGTGCGCCGCCGGCACGGAGATGAGCTCGAAGCGATGTGCGAGGAGATCCGCGCACAGGGCGGAGACGCTCATGGCTTCGAAGTCGACGGGCGTGACGAGGAGGAGGTCATCGGCCTGTTCGATCGTATCGAGTCCGAGATCGGGCCTGTCGAGGTGGCGGTCTTCAATCCGGGCGCGAACATCAACATCCCGATTCGCGAGACCGACGTGCGCAAGTTCACCAAGGTCTGGGAGATGGCCTGCTTTGCCGGTTTCTTGATGGGACGCGAGGCGGCCCGGCGCATGGTGCCGCGCGGGCGTGGGAGCATCCTCTTTACCGGCGCGACGGCCAGCGTGCGCGGTGGTATCGGCTTCGCTGCCTTCGCAAGCGCCAAGCACGGCTTGCGGGCGCTGGCCCAGAGCATGGCGCGGGAGCTGGGGCCCGAGGGCGTCCACGTGGCCCACATCGTGATCGATGGCGGCATCGACGGCGCCTTCATTCGCGGGCTGATGGGCGATCAGCTCGAGAACCGCCCGCCGGATTCGATCCTCGCCCCAGACGATATCGCGGAAACCTTCTGGTCGATCCACGCCCAACCGCGCAGCGCCTGGACCTTCGAGGCCGACCTGCGGCCGTGGGTGGAACGATGGTAGA
Source organism: Deltaproteobacteria bacterium (assembly GCA_019312665.1). GTDB lineage: Bacteria > Myxococcota_A > UBA9160 > UBA9160 > UBA6930. The sequence goes on from JAFDCZ010000013.1 coordinate 12,188, forward strand.
GCCCCTGGATACCGGCACCGATGAGCTGCTCGCTCACATCGAGGAAGGTGTGGCGGTGCTGACATTGAACCGCCCCCAGGTGCGGAATGCTCTCTCGGATACGCTGAGCCCCGCTCTGCGTACCACGATTGCTTCGCTCCGGAACGATGCGCGCGTGCGTGCGGTGCTCGTGACCGGCGCCGGCTCGGCGTTCTGCGCCGGTGGTGACGTGAAGGGCATGGGGGCTCGCCGCTCGAACCCAGCCAATGCGCCGTCCATCGAGGAGGTCGTCGCCGATCAGACGCGGCGCCAGATGGAACTGACGGGTGCGCTCTACGCGTTGCCCCAGCCGACGATCGCTGCATTGCCCGGCCCGGCCGCGGGCGCTGGCTTCTCGATCGCATTGGCTTGCGATCTACGCATCATGGCCGCGAGCGCGTTCGTTACGACGGGCTTTGGGAATGTCGGTCTCTCTGGCGACTACGGCGCGAGCTTCTTTCTTACCCATCTCGTGGGAACCGCCCGCGCGCGAGAGCTGTTCTTTTCCGGCGAGCGCGTGTCCGCCGAGAGCTGTGAACGCCTGGGCATCGCCAACCGGGTGGTTCCCGACGAGCGGCTGATGGACGAGGCGCTGGCGTGGGCGCGACGGCTGGCGGCGGGCCCGACCGTCGCCTACGGCCTGATGAAGGCCAATCTGGACCGGGCGCTGCATCAGGATCTTCCGGCGTGTCTCGCGGGCGAAGCCGAGGCGGTCGTTCGCTCGTCGCAAACGGAGGATCATCGGGAAGCCGTGCGAGCCTTCGTGGAGAAGCGCCCACCGCGGTTCGAGGGACGCTAGGGGCCTGCTGCCAGGTGGAGTCTTGGGGCATTCAGTCGCAGTGTGAACGATGCATTCGATTCCGTCCGAACCTTGGGCTGTTGTGTTCGCAGAATCTCTCAGCCATCATCCGACCGCTGCGCGAAAACGCGCGCTAACCGGGGAGAATTACAATGCGTCGATCGATCTATGGTTGGATGGCAACAGCGATGATTCTGGCCATGGCGGCAGGGCCGCTCGCGGGCTGCAAAGAAGAGGGCGCAGCCGAGCGCGCGGGAAAGGCGTTCGATGACGCGGCCGAGCAGGCCGAGGAAGGGCTCGAGGACGCCAAGGAAGAGCTCTCCGAGTAGATTCCAGAAGGGTTGGCCATAAGAAGCGGTCGATCCCGAAGCGCCCGACGCTCCAGAGAGCTTCGGTGTGCTCCCGCGGCTCATTCTCCGCGTCGGGATGGATGCGTTCGGTGCGCACGACCTTGCGGTCGAGATCGTGGAAATCGGTCATGAGCGTTAAGCTCAGGGGGCTCGCGATGGCCTCACGCTTTCGCCATTCACGATTGGCCGCCCCCCCATGACGCGACGGACCCGCATCGCCATTTCGGTCCTGCTGGCTGGGATCGCCCTCCGGATCGCGCTCCCCTTCGGGATCCAGGCGATTCTCGAACGTCAGGCAAGCGCCGCCCTCGGCCGTCCGGTCGTGGTCGAGAACGTGAGTCTCACCCTCTCGAGGGGTGCCGCTTCACTGGAAGGCATCCGGGTAGGAACGGAGGACAGCCCGATCCTCCGCTGTTCGCGGGTCTCGGCAAACCTGGACGTTCTGGGAGTGCTGCTCGGCAAGATTGGTCTCGAATCCCTCGAGATCGTGAATCCCGAGATCGTGGTGCGCCTGCTCTCCGATGGCACTCTCGAGCCTTTGATCCTTGCGACCCAGCCGCCCGCGATCGACGAGACGGATGAAGTGCCGGCGGAGGCGACATCGACTCCTTCGGTGGAGGATGAGGCGGACGCCGCGGAGGAAGGCAGCGCGTTGCCCCTTCACGTCGACCAGCTCATGCTCGAGAATCTCTCGATCCTCCTCGTGCCGAGCGGCGGAGCGAAGGGGAACCCCGCGGAGCTCGGCCTCGGCCGCCTCACGCTTCGCGATTTCTCGATCGGCGATGGGAAACTCGACTTCGGATCCATCGGGCTCGAGAGTCCACGCGTGAAAGTGCGGCGGGATATCGTGATCGCGCCGGCGTCCGAGCCCGAGACGCGACCCGAAACCGAACCTGCGGAGGAGCGGCAGACGTCCGGAACCGGGCTTGACGTTTCGGGAACCGATTTCACGATCGACGACGCCAAGTTCGTCATCCAGGCAGGTGAGGAAGAACTCACATTCGTCGTCGACCTGTCGGTCCGCGAGGTCGATTTCGGACCTGGCGAGCGGTTTCCGGTTCGCCTCCGAGTCGAGCGCGAGAGTGGTTGGCTGGAGTTCAACGGTGAGGCGGGTGTGCAGCCGGTGGCACTTCAGGGGAACCTTGCCCTGGAGGGGGTTTCTCTCGTCAGCGTTCTGCATGTCGCGAATCCCGAGATCGCGGCGCGCATCGAGAAGGGAATCCTCGGCGGCAAGCTCGCCATCGACGCTGGCATCGAGGAGAGCGGTGTCCGCGTGGCCGTCCATGGCGGCCTCTCGGTCGATGATCTTGCCTTGGACGCCGAGGGACGCCATCTCACCGTTGCTTCGACTCGCGTACGAGTGAACGATCTGCAGGCCTCGCCGCGCAAATCCGGCGAACTGGGCATTCGGGCAGACCTTGCCAGTATCGAGATCGACGGCCTCGGCTTCCGCGACGACACGGTCGACCCGGTTGCCATCGTCGAGCTTCGCGAGCTTCGGGTGAAGGCAGACGCACCACGCTGGCCGGAGCGCGACCTGGCAGTCGACATCGAGTTCCGGGGGCTCGGTGAGTTTGAGGGGACGGCGAACAGCCGGCTGGTGTCGGGAAACGGGCCGAGTGAACTCGAAATCTCAGCACTCCCGCTAGGGCCGCTCAGCGGATATGCGAGAGAGGGCGGATTCTTGCTCAAGGCTGGGCAGGCATCTCTCGACGGCAAGGTCGAATCCGAAGGCACCCGACACAGCGCGAAACTCGACCTGGCGCTCGACGGGCTCGAGATCGAAACGATCGACGCGGGCGTATTCGAGGAGCTCTTCGGCATGTCGCCCGACCTTGCCCTCGCCGTCCTGAAGGATCCGACCGGGGGCGTTCGCCTGCCCCTGCACTTCGACGTGGATACCGAGTCCGGTGAAACGGGCATCGCCTTTGCGCAGCTGATGGCGGGCGCGCTACGGCAGGCCATTACGGGTATCCTGACCACGCCGCTCAAGGGGCTCGGCTTCGTCGCGCGCGGAGTGGTCGGCGAGCGCGGCGAGATGCAGATGGAGCCGATCAGGTTCGAGCCCGGCTCCGACGACTGGAACGATGGCGAGGAGGACTACGTGGCTGCGCTCGCTCGCTCACTCGTTGCGCGCCCGGGAATCGCGGCTCGTATCACGGGGCGTGCCACAGAGGACGAGGCTCGCCGCCCGGAGCGTCTTGCCGAGAAGCGCGCCAAGGTGGTCTTGCGTGCGCTGACCAAGGCCGGCGTGGATGCTGTGGCCCTCGAAGTTGGGCCCGTCGCCATCGGTGAGTCAGGCGTTCTGGTGGAGTTCGTTGCCCGCCCTCAAAATGGGACCTCGAGCCAGGAGTGAGCTCCGAGCAGCACGGCTGAAACGGGTGGCTCCGGGCTTGGAGCCGCCTCGCAGGCGGGTTCAGCGGATTCGGAAGCCTGCGTGGCATGCCACGCAGGAGTTCGTGATACGGCGCAGCGCCGACAACGCGGTCGACATGTCTTCGTTCTTGGCGATCTCGGCGAAATCCGTCGCCGCTTGATGCATTCCGAATCCGAGCTGGTGCATCCCAGGAGGCATGAAGCGGCCTGGTCCCATCCCCGTGCCGCGGTGCTTCCCCTTGGTGCTGTTTCCGAGGCGAGCCTCTGCAAGTTCGCTTGCCTGTTGGAATTCCGATGCTGCGAGATGGCCCAGGAGAAGGTTGAGGACGACCAGATGGTCGAACATGTCGCTGCGCAGGAGTCGCTGAGCTTCTTCCGGCATGCTGACGAGCTGACGATTGTCGGGTTTGGACGACTCCGCGCTGGCCGAGTGGGATGCCAGGCTCGTCCCGAGTAGAATCGCGATGACGATCGATGCTCCGTTTCGCCGGGACATGGAATCCGGCCTCCTATTGCCGACCGATGGAAGCGCCGGTCGGCCAGTTTCCGAAAAATAACATGGATCGAGTGGAATGCGACGTGGCCCCCCGGTTCGATCGTCTTCTTGGCGCGCTGAAGCGGGCCTAGTCAGAGCCGGCAGGTGCGGTGACTAGTTGCAACACGACCGAGACCAACGTGCCGCCGATGCCGAGCAGGCAAAGGCCCGCACCGGGTATCGCGAGGAAACCGAGCGCCTCCTTGGCTTCGCCTGTGCTGCCGATCGACGGCGCGGTCAGCCCGGCCGCCAGCCAGAACGCTGAGTAGAGGAGTGCGCCGCCTCCGAACGCCATTGCAGAAATCCGTTCGAGGGGCCCCGCGCTTCCAAACAACCCCAGGAGAACGATCGATGCGAGTGCGGCCGCACCAATCGCGCCGCCGTGGAGGTGAGCCCTCTTCATGTAGCTCCAGGACTTGGAGACGACAGCGTCTCTTTTCTCCGGATCGCCGTGGTAGACCGTTTCGAAGACCGCCTCTGCGGACGAACGCAAATGGCCTTTGATCGAGTCTTCCGCGGCTCCGAAGGCTCCGCCAAGAAGGAAGCCGAACGCGATCGATAGCAGCGCCATGATGATCCCCGGAGCCAGCGGCCGCAGGGTCGAGCGGTTGCGATTCATGTGGATTTCTTCCCTCTCTTGATGACCGCCTTGACGACGGCGAGTTAACTGGGCCTCGGTACGGCTACGCCTTCGGAAACGCGGACATAGTATCCATCGGGATCCGTGATGCGAAAATCTCGATCCCCCCAGGCCTGAACGGCAATCTCGCCCGGTGAGTAGCCCGCCCGAACGAGAGCAGCGCGCGTGTGCTCGAGCTGCGCGGTGTAGAGGACGATCTCGGTTCCGAGCGGCGGGTAGCGAAGAAAGCCCAGCCAATGAAGGGGCAGCCACCACGGTAGAGGAGACAATGCAATCACTGTGGATTCGCTTCTCAGCGTGATGTACCCGGACGATTTCTCATGCGCCAGCGCGATGCCGAGGACCTCGTAGAACGCGACGGACGCGGAGGAATCACTCACGAAGAGCTCGATCTTCGATTCCACGACCACGCGAGAAGCATCGCCGGCATGGGATGCCTCACCGGCCATGGCAACAGATCCCGCCATGAGGGTGACGAGCAACAAGGCCAAAGTTCCTGTCCTCTGCATGTCGCACCTTTTTCATCAAGCCGCGAGCCGGGCTCGGACATCCATGAGGGCAAATCCGAGCAAGTTGAGGCCCGGCCACTTCTGAGGGTCTGTTGCACGGTAGTCGGCTGCATCCAGTCCAATGCCCAGATGCCATCGACAGGGCTGCCGTCCCAGGCTCTTCGCTTCGCCCGGTGAGGCGGAGTCCAGAATTCCTTCCCGGGTTTCCAGATCACCGAAGATCCGAGCCTTCTCGGCCATCATGTAGTTCTCTCCCGTCGGATACTTCGTCTCGCCTTCGAAGAAGGGAGCTGAGTACCACTGACTGAAACAGACGGCGGAGATCGATCCATCTTGCGGTGGCTCATGCCCCCAGAAGAACACGTACCTGGCCTTCGCGCCGGCCATCGACGCCAGGGAACAGCCTTCCGAGGCAAGAATGCTACAGAATTTCACAATGGCGAGGAGGGCGAGCTGGCGCTTCTCGTTTCGAGCATGAGGACGGGCCGACCGAGCCCATCGCTATGCGTGCGCGGCTTGGTGCTAGAGCCCCGCGAAGGCAAGCGCCTGGGCAACGTAGAGCGCGATGGGTAGATCGCTACGCGGCCCTGGCTGGTTCTGGGAGAGGATCACCCCGACCAGGCCGCTCTCGGGGCTGACGAAGAACGTGGTGCCGTAGTAGCCGCCCCACCAGAAGTCGCCGTCCCGATCGGAAAACGGCGTGCTCTCCGAATCGGCGACGACCGATAGCCCCAATCCCCAGCCCAGCCCCTCGAGCCCCTCCCCATCCAGTTCCTGGGCCGCTAGGACTCCAGAGGGAACATGCAGGCGGGTCATCTCCGAAACGGTCTCCTCCGCGAGGATCCGCGTGCCGTCGTATTCGCCCCGATTCCACAGCATCAGCGCGAAGCGCATGTAGTCAGGCGCCGTGGAGACGAGCCCGCTGCCGCCAGGAGTCCAGTCTTCGGCATCGACACCAGGTTCCGCGAGCACGAGGTCGCCTGCTTCGTTCTGGGTGTAGACGCGGGCCAACTCGCTCCTCCCGGCCTCCGCCGGCAGGAAGCTGGTGGACGACATGCCGAGCGGCCGCAGGATCCGACGTACGACGAATTCTCCGAAGGGCTCCCCGGCGGCTACCTCGATGACCCGGGCCAGGACGTCCGCCGAACCGCCGTAGCGCCAACGGGTGGCCGGCTGCTCGAAGAGGGGAAGCTGGGCGATCCGATCGACCCGCTCGGCGAGCGAGCCCGTTCGCGTCGAGCGCAAGCCGTGCTCCTTCCAATGCCTGGCGAGATCCGAGGGGCCGGTCATCCCGGGGCCAACTCCTGAAGAGAACATCAGGAGATGGCGAACCGTCGGGATTGGGTCGGCCGGCTCGGTCGGGAAGGCTCCATCTGCGCCTCGCGTGTGGCTCGTCGCCACTCGGGCGTTCGCCATCGCCGGGATGTAACGCTCCACCGGATCATCCAGTCCGAGCTTTCCTTCTTCGAGAAGGATGTGGGCAGCAACGGCCGTGACCGGCTTCGTCATCGACGCGAAGCGCATCCGCGTGTCGAGCGTCAGGGGAGTCTGGTCTGTGATGTCCGCGTAGCCTGCGACGGTCGCGTACACGGGATGCCCGTCGCGAGCGAACATCGCTACGAAACCCGAACGCGCCTCCGTCCAGGCGTTCCAGCGCAAATAGGCATCCATGGCCGCGCGGCTCCACCAGGCGAGGCCCGCTTTGGACTCGCTCCCGGGAACGGCCGGCGGGAGGTCGTGATCCAAGGAGGAGCCGCTGCAGCCTGAGGTCAACGCAACGGTCAGCACGGCAGCCGCGAGGTACCTCGTCATCCGCATTCAGGAAGCCAGTTGGCATGGAAACCGATCGGAACCCGGTGCGGAATCGGCACCCGAGCCTCCGGCCCGGATTCAAGATCCCGGGCATCGAGCACCAGGAGTTCTATGTCGTCATGCTTTTCGCTAACGGGCGGCGGCGGACCCTGGAGAAACGAGTTGTTGCTCGTGCTCGGCGCGGAGGACATGCTGGATCTCCTTGGGAAACGACGGAGGAGGCGTCGTCCGGAATACTGCCCGCGCTGTTGTCGAGGGCGGGCGCTCGCTGAAGCCTAGCAGCCGGGAGCAGAGGTCCTCGAGAAGCGCATCCTGCTCCAAGACGATGCGCTCGCCGCGCCGGCTCCATGCCTCAGATCGAGTCATCCTCCGAGGGCCTTCCGATGTCCCTACCAATGTCGCGGCCCCCACTCCCTTCGGGCGCCGCGATCTCGACGATCCGCTCGTCCACATCGTCGTATTCGAGGCGTAGAGCCCGGCACATGGTGGCGTGGAGTTCGTAGGTGCAGACGATGTAGGTGAGTTCGAGGATCTCCTCATCAGAGAGCGAATGCCGAAGCGCTTCGAAGGTGCCATCCGACACGCGGCCCCCGGCGAGCACCAGATCATCGGTGTAGGCGAGGATGGCCCGTTCCAAGGGAGAAAAGACATCGGCGGTGCCCCAGGAAGGGATGGCTGCGATCTGCTCTTCAGATAGTCCGTTGGCTCGCATGGCTTTGCAGTGCTGGGAGAAAACGAACTGGCTGCCCCGAGCGAAGCCTGCGCGGGCCTGGCCGAGCTCCCGGAGCTTCGGGTCCAAGCGACGCCTGGGATTCATGTAGAGAGCAAAACCGTCGACCGCGTGGCGGAAGATGTCGGGCACGAGGGCGAAGACCGTCCACCAGTTGCCGGGAGTGCCGGTGGCTGTGCCCGGCTCCGCAACCGGATCTCTCCCATCGAAGAGGCGGTCGTACATCGCGCGCACCTCGGGGGTCGCATCATCGCGAGAAACCTGACGAAGCCTGGGCATTGGAATCCTCCACCGGATGGGTCATCCGAACATCAAGGCTAGCGCCAAGCCGCTCGAAGGGGGCTGCCCGAGGGATTCGGTCCGGGAGCCTCCAGTTTCCTAGCCCTGATCGGGGTCCTGCTGCGGATCGGTCTCTGCCTGGGGCAGCACGCCCAGGAGTGCCGACTCCTCCAGGGCCTGCTCGAAGAAGCGGGGTTGGATCAGCGCGATGTCCGCATCCTCGAGTGCGAGCTTGCACCAGATGTCGTCCCGTCGCATCGTGGCGTGTGGCGTCTCGCTGAACGTCACGCCATAGCCGAAGGCTGTCGCGAGCCAGTCGGCGACGTGGATGACGTGCACGAAGGTCTGATGGCCCCGCGCGCGCTCGTGTAGCACCAGGTTCTTCGGCGTGGGCTCCTTGTAGTGTTCGAACTCGGCAGCCACCATTCCGAGCACCCGGCCGTTGTCGATTCCCTCGACTACCGGAATGATGCTGGCAAAGTCGTCGTAGGCCCGGTCGCTCATCGAAATCCCGTCCTCGCTGTCCGAGCGTCGGGTGTCTCGACCGACGCTCCCGTTGAGAAGCCAATCCGCGCCTGGCGGCGCGTAGAACTCGATGCTGACGACAAGCGCAACGACCGGACAGAAGGCCGGCCCGCGGTTGGCGGCTTCAGCCCGGCGGCCGCACCCAGATCGGCGAGGACCAGGCTCGCTCGTTCACCGGCGAAAGGCAGTCGTCATCCGGGTCGAAATCCGGCCCCGCGGCGGGACATGCACGGGCGCGCAGGCAGCGCCCCTGGGCGTCGCGCTCACAACGCATGGGACTTCCGTTGACGGCGGGGGTCGCTGTCTGCAGGGCGCGAACGTAGTAGAGGATTTCCTCACTGCCGTCGTAGGCGGTATCCTCGAAGTGCACCTCACAGCCGGATCCATCAGCAGCGCACGGGAAGACGCGCCACGGGTCGTCGATGCGATCGCCGATGGGTTCGTCGCCCGTCACCTGGGGGCGGATGCGCACGACTTCGATCCGATCGATCGGGATGCGGACATCGCTCGGGTGATGGCATTCGTTCAGGCATAGCCGTTCGAGCCGCTCGGCCGAAAGCCGCTCGGTCGTGTGGGCCGGGCAGCCAGGCAGTTGTTCGAACGCACCGGAGGCGCGCACGACGAAGCGCGGAGGTTCGTCCATCCCGACTTCGCTCCCCATCAGTGCGGGGCCACCGGGGGCGTTCTCGAGGTTGAACCAAAGTTGGATGCGCGGGCCGCTCGTGCCGTAGGCGTGGCGCTCTTCGAGGGCATCGAAGATGGAATGGCGGTCGCGCCCCGGGGCATGCACGGCGACCAGGCCTGCGGTGTAGTAGAACGATGCTCCGCGCTCGAAGCCCACACCCAGGAGGCCGGCGAGGCCCGGCTCCTCGACCGGTTCCGGTGCAGGCGGCCCGGGTGCGGAGATGCGATCATACCAATCGCGGCGCAAGCCGTAGGCATCGCCGAAGGCCTTGCGCTGGGTCTCCTTGTAACCGGGCCCTGGGCGGGCCTTGTGGTTGTCGCTCGAGCCGATCAGGCCGAAGCGGAATGCGCCGGCCTCGCCTTGGGCGGGTTCGCGGACGGCCAGGCCATATTGGGCACTCATGTTGGGGCGGTACTCGAAGGCGGCCAGCGAGCCGCCCGGCAACTGGCCGCATTCGAGCCAATCGCCCGGCCGAGTGCCCGAGACGACGCTGTAGGCGGATCGCTCGAGGGCGAGGGCGCGCGTGCGCGCGACGCGCGCATCGCACACCTCGGGTTCCGTGTCGCCACAGCGCCCTCGGATGATCTCTCCCGCCTGCCAGCAACACGGCAGGTAGCCGTCTCGCGGCGGGGCGCATTGTCGGTTGCCCGCTTCGTCGAGTTCGAAATCTACGAGTTCTCGATGGACCTCCGACGCACCGTGCCCCGAGTAGACCTCGAACAGGCGCTGGCGCGCCGGGTCGTTTCGGCCTGCCTCCAGCTGCACGCCGAGTTCGGCCGTCGGCGGTGCGTGGATTCCCCAGGAGGTGCCATGAGGGATGACGAGGCTTCGGAAGCCCCAGTCGTCGAGCTTGGCGAACAGCTTCTCGGGGGTCGATGCGCCCTCGATGCAGTTGCTCGGGAGTTCGCGGACCGGAACGTCATCCGGGCAAGCGTCGGTGTTGCGGACATCGCGGGTGAACCGGTTGAAATCGAGGTAGGGGCGCAGGTTGCCGAGGTCGCCGAGCGTGATTCCCGCACGCAACAAGGCCCAGACACTGCCCGGAATGGGTGCGTCGAAGAGTCCTCCTTCTCCGGCACCGATCGGACGCGTCGGAACGGCGTCCTCCTCGGTGTCGAGCAGCACCACGTTCTTGTGACCGAAATGGGGCCGCTGGCTGCCGCGTCCGACCGGCGCAGACTGGGTCCACTCCCAGCCGAGGAATGACACCAGGTCCGGGTTTGCGGGATCCCCAGCCACGGCATTGCACTCACGGATCGCCTGCTTCGTCTCGTTCCATTGCCACGGGGTCAGCCCCTCTGCGTGGTCGTTGATGCTCCAGAAGTCGAGTTCGGCGCAGAAACGGGCGAAGTCGCAGGCATCCGCCGGGGGGTGCACGCCTTCGCCCTGCATCAACGGGAGGCTGAAGACGAATGCGTCACCGGAGTAGGTGGTATGGACGTGGAGATCACCGAACAGGATCTGCGTCTGTCGGGTTTCGCGGGATGCAATGATCTCGGGCGGGATCGGAGTCGGCTGGATGCTCCCGCGGAGATGGCGCTCGCCGGTGACGCCTTGCGAGAGCAGCACGATGGCCCCCACCAGAGCGGCCGTTGCCAACGCCAGCGGGAGCAGGACCCAGCGCAGGATGACGCGCATCGCTCAGGAGCGTCCCTCCCGTTGGCGGCGGCCGATGGCACGTCGGCTCCGCCACCAGGCCAGGGGCAAGATCGCCAGCGCGGCTCCGCCACCGGATCCGCAGCCGTCCTCGCCCATCACGTCGGCAGCCTCGGCATCGGCCACGATCTGGTTGACCGCGGTCTGCAGCAGGAAGCCGTCGCGGCGCAGGTCCTTTGCCGCGGCGTGCACATCGCTCACGTAGTCGTCGTTATTCTGGTAAAGGGTCGCCAACGTGACGTCGTCGAAATCGGCGCTCGAGCCGGTCAAGAAGCAGAACAGGCCCAACAGGGACTGGAGAAATAGCGGCACGGCTGGGTCGACGAGGTTGACACCTGTGTAGGACGCGATCGGTACCTCGAGGGCGGGCAGCCGGATTCCTCCGATCGCATTGCCAAGCGGGCCTCGTGCGATGCCTCCCGCTGCGTCGAGCTCGATGAGTTCACCAGAGGGCGGCGCGATGCCTTGCTTCACCTGCCGGTCGAGATTGGCCCACATGGCATTCTGCAGGTATTTGCCGAACACGGGGCCGTCGGCGCCGGTATTCAGCGGGTTCAGGCAGGCGTCTTCCAGGAAGAGGGGGGGGGCCAGCGGGCCCCCCAAAAAGCCGGCGGGTATGAGTTCGACGTTCTTGTGCACGTGGGTATGGGCTACACCGGCCATCTCGTAGTAGCGGAAGTTCTCGCTGTCCGGCTGGCGGGAGCCGCGGGCGGCGGCCCGTGGCACGTCGGTCTCGGTCATTGCCTGGACGAGAGGTACGGGAAGATCGGTCGCCACGAGGGCGTCGGCGCCCTGCACGCGCGGCGTGCAGGCCGGGTAGGACGGCGGCGACGGGTTGTCCGGACTGGGCTCGCAGTTCGGTAGGAAGTTGATCGGTCGCGCGCCGCTCGCCGCCTGGACGAAGTACCCATCGTTGATCGGGAAGTGGAAGGCCGTGGCGTAGGTGATGATCGAGCCGCCCTGTTGCGACTGGCCTGAGTGATAGATCCGCTCGACATCGTAGCCCGGAGGGATGGGGCGATCGGCGTCGTTGCCCTTCAGCTTGTTTGCGATCTGGCTGCCCATCTCGAAGGCGACCCCTGCCTCGGGAATCGAGAGCCCCGCATAACGCGTGCCGCAGGTGGGCGGCAGGAGGCCGAACGTTCTGCAGCCGCCCACGAGATGCCCGATCGAGGTCGGACTGTTCGTCACGCCCACGTAGATCCACCCCTCACGGACGAAGAACTCCGCCGAGGGATCCCATACGGGTGCTGTGTCGAACTGGGCCGTCGAGTTCCACCATTCGATGACCACCGTGCCATTGAAGGCGGCTGCGTCGGGCGGCCGCCGCACGATGATCCGCGTCGTCCAGGGCACGTCGGTCTGGAGCAGAACGAGTTCGTCCCTTACCGGCAGCTCAGCGTAGGTGTAGTTGTTCGCTGCGCCGCTCAGGATGAACTCTTCCTCGACGTAGCCCCCGGGCAACTCGCTCACGAGTCGAACCCCCGGAACGAAGCTCTCGCCGAGGCCTTCGGGCGCGAGAGTCGAGGTGACCGGAGCGGTAGGGCCACCAGCTGCAACGGGGGCGGCGAAAGCGAGGGCCAGGGTCGCGATCAAGAGGGGGACGACGAGGCGCATGAGGGCTCTCCTTGGCGGTGTGGGAAGCCCCCATGGTGCTGCAGAGGAGCGTGGATGGCCACCGCCCCTCAGAACGCTCGAACCGCCACAGACTTCAGCGCGAATTGAAGATGTCGGTCACGTAGTACCAGACGCCGTCCTTGGCCTTTTCCCAGACGACCACATAGTTGTCCGCCGTCGGTGACAACTTGCCGTCCTTCCCGACGGCCTGGTATTCGCTGTGACCGATCTCGACGGCATGGTCTGTACCCAGCGGCCGGACTTCATCGGCAACCAGCTTGAGGTTTCGGATTCCAGAAAACATCGAGGCCAGGCTCTTGCCGATTTCCGCGCGGCCCTTCACAGGCATCGAACCGGGCGGTACCAGGGACGCGTCCTCGAGGTAGATCGCCGCGAGTGCAACCTCATCGTGCGCGTTGAACGCCGCACTCCACTGATCCTCGCGCGCTTGAATCGTCTGCTTCAACGTGTCGGCCGCGAATGACTCCGCTGCGACTGCTGCGAACAGCGCTGCCAGAGCGAATACGGTCACTTCTCGCTTCATCGCGAAACTCCTCGTTGAGGTTGGGAAGGAATTGGAGAACGCTAGCACGGCTCTTCGTCGGCTCGAGCGACCGGAACAGCAGAGGCACTGGATCCGCTGGGCGCAGCGCGGGTCGAGCGCGGGAGGTGCGATGCATGCCCCGTGGTAGGATGCCCCGATGCGGAATTTTCCCGCGGCCATGATCTTGATGCTGCTTGTGGTTTCCTCGGTAGAGGGCATCTCCTTCTTTGGTGGGCTCTTCCTGGAAGCGAAGGGCGTGTTCTACGCGCCGCAGGTGGTCGAGGCCTATGACCGGTATGAACGGCTGCGCCACCCCGTGACCGGCTGGCCGCCAACGGAGCCGGACCGAAAGCACCATCTGGACGAGACCGGCTCCCGCTTCGTTCCGGCATTCCGGCACACGCGAGTGTCCTGCTTGTCCCTCTACGGCGATTCGTTCACGTACAGTGCGGAGGTCGATGATGAGCATGCGTGGGGCAATGTGCTCGCGCGCAAACTCGGCTGTCGGGTGTCGAATTTCGGTATCGGCGGCTTCGGAACCGACCAGGCGTACCTGCGATACCTCCACTCCGAGCCGGACGGCGCACCCGTCGTCTTGCTTGGGCATACGGCAGAGAACATCGTCCGGAACAGCAACCAACTCCGCGGCCTGGTTGCCCACGGCACCGAGTACGGCCTGAAGCCCCGCTTCGTCCTGGACGGGCAGGGGGGGCTGAAACTGATCCCCTTACCCACTCCGAGCGAGGCGGAGTTTCGGCAACTCGTCGTACGCCCGAGCCGATACTTGAAGGAGGAGTATTTCCTTCCCGGCGGATCGTCGGGCAACCGAACGCTCGGTTTTCCGTACAGCCTTGCCGTGTTCGGGGCGTTCCGAAACGAACACATCGTCGCAAGGGTTCGCGGAGAGCCCCGGCATTCGCCGTTCTACGCCGCCGATCACCCCACGCGGGGGCTCGAGGTCACCGCCCGGATCATGGAGGCGTTCGCTCCGGAGGCCGGCCGCCTGGGGCAGCGCGTCGTCTTGGCGATCCTGCCGACGGGCCGGGACCTCGAATACTTCAACGACCGTGGCCGCTGGATCTATGAGAGCCTGATCAAGCGGCTAGAGGCAGTCGGGCCCGAGGTGGCCGCCACAGGTCGCCCAGGTTTTGACGCTGGATCGTCGCCAGATTGCACGACGCCGCTGCGGGAATTCCGGGGTTTGCTCTAGCCTTCGCTATGCCCCATGACGATCGAGATCATCTCGTCGAACACTGTCACGAAGCGGTCGAGATCCTGCTGTGTGTGCTGGGGACAGATCAAGAGCATGTTGAAGAAAGGCATGATCAGCAGGCCGTGGTACCAGAGATACGCATGGGTGAACTCGAACAAGCCGCCAAAGCCGATCTGGGTGATGCCGGTCAGCGGGTCGAAACTCTGATCCGGAATGAAGTGATAGCAGAGCCTGTTGCCGATCATCTCGGCACGAAACGGCGCGTCGTACTTCTTGAACACGTCCTCCATGGCCTTGCGGACATAGCCGGCCTTTTCCAGGAGCGGTTCGAATACCTGAGGCGTCATCACTTCTTGCATCGTCACACGGAGTGCTGTGGTCGACATGGTGTTCCCGGTCAGGGCGTTGCCAAGAAAGCCCAGTCCCGCATCGGCGAAAGTATCCGCCTCGTCGTTCCACGCCTCGACGAGATCCGCGATCTCCCGTGTCATGCCGAACACCGCGCCCGGGATGCCCGATGAGATGGCCTTGCCGCAGGACCACATGTCGAACTCGAGGTCTTGCGCTCCGACGGAACCGTTCCAGGCATGTCCGAGTGTGTGGGTCTCGTCGTAGCACAGCAACGTGCCGTACTTCCTGGTCAACGCCCGCACGCCTTCGTGCCAGCCGGGCTCGGGCCACACCCAGCCAATGTTGCTCATGATGGGCTCGATCATCACCACGGCGACGGTTTCATCCTTCAAGCACTCCTCGAGTGACTCGAGATCGTTCCAGATGAAAATCTTGGTTCCGTGATCCACCTCGCCGTGGTACTGCGGCATCTCGTGATAGCGGGAGATGACGCCGGCTTCGGTCATCATCTTCTGGGTTTCGTCGATGGTGCCGTGGTAGGCGAAGTTCGCGATCGCGATGTTGCGACGGCCAGTCACGCAGCGAGCGATGGAGAGGAGATACCGATTGGCATCGGACGCCGTTAGCGCATGCATCCACACCGGCAGCTTGAAGTGCCGCTCGAGCTCCTCGCCAACAACGGCCTGCTCCTCCGTGCCCATCATCGGGTCGATGCCAACTTTGAGTAGCGACTCCGCCGCCGCCTTGACCGCGGGATTCTCCGCACCGTGGCCAAACATCGAGGGGGTATCTCCGAACTGCAGGTCGATGTACTCGTTGCCATCCACGTCCCACAGCTTGCCGCCCTGACAGTTCTTGGCGAACGGCAGGATGGGCGTTCGCCAGTCCTTCTGGTAGGTGCCGAAGATGCCCCACAGCAGGTTCTTGCGGCCGGCGTCTTGCATCTTCTTCGACGTGGGCATCTTCGCTTGCCATAGGGCGAAGTACTTCCCGAACAATCCCAGCATTTCCTCCTGAGGACGCACGCCGTGGTGTTCGACCTCTGACGGATACAGGGTGGAGGGGTCGCTGATGTCCGCCTTGGGCGCCCACTTGCGCGCTTGCGAGTAGTCGAACGGGTTGCTGGAAGCCATTGAGGAACGCTTGCGGAAGATCCGCCCACCGCGCTCCCCCGTGTCATCGGACTCCCAGACAGCCGGGCTGCTGAATGCTGATTGATTGACTGTCATTGCTTCGCTCCTCGTTTCGATGGTGGCAATGCCTCGAGTCTGGATTCGACGGCTCCAACATTCCGGCGCAAGCTAGGTTTCAGTAGCGAGCAAGAGCATCTTCCAGGCCCTCGCGCAGGACGCTCAATTGACGGGCGGGTGTCCAACGCGCTGGGTCCATCAGCGCATTGATCGCGATGCCATCGACGAGCGCAAAGCAGCGATCCACAATGTCGTGACACGCAGGGATTGGACGCTTCTGACCCAACATCTCGACCATCGTCTCGCGAACGGCAACGTAGCGATCGGCCCCGCGTCCTTCGTAGGCCTCGTCGCAGACCACCATGGCCCAAAAGGCGACCCAGATCTTGACCTCGTCGCGGCGTTCATCGTCGAGCGGCAAGAACTCACTCGCGGCCTCGACGTAGTCGGGCGGATCACGGGTGAGCACAGCGCCTCGCTCCAACTCCATCTCGATTGCGCGATCGAAGGTCGCTTTCACCAGGTCGTTGCGCGACGAGAACCAGTGATTGATGAGGCCGATCGTGCAGCCGGCCTCCTGGGCGACCGCGCGCATCGACATCCCGGCAAGCCCGTCTCGGGCGATGACTTGAAACGCTGCTTCGACGACCTGATCTCGTCGTTCTTGTTTGTCAGCTGCTCTCGGCACGATTGAACTTGTAGCGTATCTTGTGATATGCTACAACTTGGGTGGCGAGTGACTGACTGAAAGGCTGCGCCCCATGGGGTTCGAGGCTTCAGCTACCCCGAGCTTGCTCTGGCGTCCGCACCCTGGCCGTACTCGCTAGGCCATCTCCGACGCGCGGTGCGGCGGCTCCGGGAGTTCGTCGCCCACGGCCATGGGCACATCCGCGAGGCAAGGCGTGAGGGTGTGCTTCCGAGCCTGGCGACGGCGGTGTCCCGCACCTTCCGATACAGCCGTCACGGCCATGGCGATGGCGTGCTCCAGGCAGCGGAAATGTTCGCCGTTCACGAAATGTGCCGAGCACGGCACCTCGAGACGGTGGGACCGGGGAAGCGCGCTCGCCGCATGTTCGGCGTGGTCGGCGGGGATGAGCCCGTCTCGTCCAGCCCACAAGAAGGCTGTCGGAACCTTCAGACGCGCTAGACGTGTCCACACGCCCTGCTCGCCGAAGGCAGGATCCAGCGCCAACTCGCGAGCCGCAGAGATGAAGCTGGCCCGGGTCGCGGCACAGGAGCTGTAGTAGACGACGCGCACGCAGGCGCGCGCAAACCAGTCGTGATCGAAGCGCGGTTGGGCCTCGATGGCCTCGGCCACCGATTTCAGGAGCGGCCAGATCTTCTCGAGTGGAAGGCGTTCGGCCCAGGCCGGGTCCAGGAAGCGTGCCGCCGGCATGGCCCACCGGAACCGCCGCCACGGAAGGTACGGCGCGACCATCACTACGCCGCGGAAGATGCGGGGATGCTGCAGGGCCGCCTCCAAGGCGACCCGGCCGCCCATGGACATGCCGAGGATGATTGGCGGAGATTCCAGGGAGCGGGCCAGTTCCACGACCGGCTCGGCCAGGCGGGCGGGAGTGAGTGGACCGGCCGGGGCCGGCGTCCGGCCGAAGCCTGGCAGGTCGACTGCGAGGGTGCGCAGCCCGCGTGCGGCCAGCACGCGGGCCACTCCGGCGAAGGCCGTGGACTCGAGTGCGAGGGGATGCAGTGCGATGACGGGATCGCCCGTGCCCCATTCCTGGTAGTAGGGAAGCTCGATGTGCTGAGCGTTCATCGCGACTCCAGGAAATCTGCCATGTGCTGGGTCCAGCCGTGCACGTCCTCAGCCGAGCCGGCTACGTGTAGCTCGGCTCTCGGCAGGATCTCCGCCAGCTCTTCGGCGCTGGAGACGGGATGGCTCGGATCGTCGGTCCAGGCGAGGATCAGGACCGGTACGTCGAGCGCCGCGAGTTTGCGCGCCGCCGGCAGGTCCGACTTCGCAGCACCGCGCAACGCCCCCACCACGGCGCGCCGGTCCGCGCGTCGCAGTTGCTCGATCACCGAGCGCTCCATCGCCGCCAAGGCCGCGTTGCCCGGCTGCGGACGCGGCAAGGAAGCCAGCCGGCGGAAGAGTCCGATGCCGAGACGGTCGATCACGATTGCCAGCACGCGATACACGCGGGCCTGACGCGCGCGCGTTCGCCAGGCCGTCGGAGGCGCCATCAGCACCAGTCCTGCCACCCGCTCGGGTGCACGCACGGCTGCGTGCAGCGAGGTGGCGCAGCCCATGGAGACACCCCCGAGCACCGCGCGCTCCTCGCCCAGGGCGTCGAGCAACGCGAGCATGTCGCGGCCCAACTCGGGCCAGCAGTAGTCCTCGGGGGCGAGCGTCGCTTCCGAGCGTCCGTGGCCCCGTGCGTCGTAGCGCAGCAGCCGACAGCCGGCGCTCAGTGCGGCCCAATCAACGAGGTCCGCGGCATCGTCCTGGGCCATGCTGCCGAGGAGACCGTGTCCCCAGATGAAGGCCAGGCCCTCCCCGGTCTCCTGCACCTCCAAGTCGACATCGCGCACCCTCACGTCGGTCTCCTCCGTGCTCAGGCGACATCGCGCTCGCGTCGCTCGTCTCGCCCTGCTGCCACCAGCAGGACCCGGAGAGCTTTGGGCACTTCCTCGGCCAAGCACCAGACATCATCCATGGCGTCCGCGTCGACCACGAAGCCTACGTCCACCTTCCCCATGTAGCTGACTACCGTGATGTTGAGCCTCTGGCTGGGCGCCAAGAGCGACAAGGGATACATCGTCTCGATCCGGGCGCCGGCGACGTAGAGCGGAACCGGCGTGCCGCGCACATTCGAGACCACCACGTTGCCGGGTGCGAACGTCGTCATCGTGTCGGCACCTGCCGTGCGCATCAACAGGCTGGCGAGACCCGGGGGCATCGACTCTCCCAGCCCTACCGTCATGTCGGCGTCGTAGTTGGCGGAGAGGTCCTTCGAGATCTTGGCATTGCGATGGATCTGCAGCAGACGCTCGACGGGATCGGGTTCGTCAGTGGCCCAGACACAAGGAACCATGGTGACCTGGTTGCCAATCTCGTCGTCGCCCGCGCTGCGCTTGGAGACGGCGACCACGGCCACGAGCGACTGATCGGGGAGCTCGTCGCGCGTCTCCAGGTAGGTCCGCAGGGCCGCGCCGGTGAGAGCCAGCATCACGTCGTTGATGGTGACACCGAAGCGATTCTTCACGGCTTTCACGTCGTCGAGGGAGACGGAAGCGCAGGAGAAGGCGCGCCGGGGGCCCACCTCGCCGTTGAAGCGTGTCGCGGGTACGAACATGGGCAGCGGAGGGGCGCCTTCGTTGCGCGACGCCATCAACATTCCTCCGGTCTGGCGCAGCATACGGGCGCCGAAGCCGAGCATCTTGCCCGGCGACTGGGCGAGATGGATCGCGGCACGTAGGCCGATCTCCAGATCGCCGTACGATCGCGCCTGATCCGGGCGGTTGTCAGGCGCTGGCGCCCGCGGCGGCGGGTCCGGTTGGAGATCGCAGAGCAACTCGCCCAGATTGGCGCCGGCCATGCCGTCCATCAGGCAGTGGTGGCTCTTCATGAGCATGGCGCAGCGCCCACCCTCGACGCCCTCGATGAACCACAACTCCCAGAGTGGGCGATCGCGGTCGAGCGCCCGGGAATGCAGGTAGGAGGCCAGCTCGGCGAGTTCGCGCAGCCCACCCGGTGTGGGCGCCGCAATGCGATGAACGTGGCGGCGCACGTCGAAGTCGGGGTCGTCGACCAGATAGGGCCGATCGAAGCCCAGAGGCAACTCGCGCAGCTTGCGCGTGAAGCGGGGCTCGAGACGGATGCGCTCGTCGATGGTGGCGAGCAGCTTCTCGAAGCTGAAGTCCGGGCTCTCGCTGGTATCGAGGATGGTGAGTCCGCCCACGTGTGCCGGAGCGTTGGGTGTTTCGAGGGACAGGAAGACGGTGTCCGCGCCGGGTAGCTGTTCCATGGAATTTCCTTAGAGCTTGAGGTCGCCGCGATGCAGCGCGGCAAGGACGTTGGATGTCACGGGCTTGAAGCAGCCGGCGGCGGTATCGCGGTAGTAGAGCGGGTCGTTCACCCGATCCGGATCGAAGCCCTGGGCCTGGAGCTCCACCTTGCGGAGCTTGAAGGTCCCTGTGAGTTCCGCTTCGGATTGAAAGCGCAGGAAGGCAGGCTGCGCATAGGGGGGCAGGGCCTCCGCGACATGGGCGTAAAGAGCGCTGCCGTCGAAAGCGGGGCCGCCGTCGCGAAGAACCAGCGCCGCCATGCCCACTCGTCCGTCGCAGCCAGGCACTTCGACGCCATACACTGCGCACAGCTCGATCTCGGGTCGGCGGGTCAGCACCTCCGCCACCTCCTGGGTGGATACGTTCTCGCCCCTCCAACGGAAGGTGTCGCCGATGCGGTCCACGAAGTAGTAGAAACCCAGCGCGTCGCGACGCAGCAGATCGCCGGTGCGGAACCAGCGGTCTCCCGGGCGAAAGACATCGTGCAGCACCTTCTTTTCTGTGGCCTTCTTCGACGTGTAGCCCTCGAAGCGTCCCGCTGCGGTACGGCCCTCGCGGATCTCGCCGATCAACTCGCCCGATTCATCGTTGGCACACGGCACGCAGTGGCCGTCGGCGTCGCGAACATGCTCCTCGCGAGCGACGTTGTAGCGGATCAGAGCGACCCGGGTGCCCGGCATCGGCCGACCGACGCTACCCATGTGGTCCTCCAGGTTGATCATCGCGACGTTGGATTCGGTAGCGCCGTAGAACTCCGAGATGTGGGGAATGTCGAAGCGCTGCTGGAACGACTCCCAGATATCGGGCCGCAGACCGTTGCCTACGCAGAAGCGCACGCGATGCCGCTTCTCCCACGGCCCAGGCGGCGCGGCCAGGAGATAGCGGCACATTTCGCCGATGTACTGGAAGGCCGTCGCCTCCATCTCCACCACGTCTTGCCAGAAGTGACTGGCGCTGAAGCGGCGGCGCAGCGCCAGGGTGGCGCCGGCGCGCAACACCGCATTCACACACATCACGCCGCCCACGGTGTGATAAAGGGGCAAGCTGCAGTACATGACATCGCGCCGTGTCATGCCCGAGAGCAAGCTGAAGATCCCGCCGCCCGCGAAACGCGCGTGGCTGAATCGGGCCGCCTTGGGGAGGCCCGTGGTACCCGACGTGTAGATGTAGAAGAGCGCGTCCGCTCCGCGCAGGTCGCCTCGCACCGAGGCCATGGGGTTCTTGTCGCTGTAGCCCTCGACCTCGGCGTCGAAGCTGCCAACGCCCGGGGTCTGCCGGGCTGCGCCGGCCGCGTTTCCCGGATCGCCTACGACGAAGACGTTCACGCCTGCGGGTCGCACCGGCTCCAGGCTCTCCCATGCCTCGATGCACTCGGCACCGAGCAGCAGCGTCTTGCAGCCGGCCTCCTCCAGGGCGTGCACCAGTGCTGGCCCGGAGAGGCTGTTGTTGATCAGGGCCGTGGTGGCGCCCACCTTGGCAAGCCCCGCCCACAGCTCCAGGTACTCCGGGCGGTTCTCCATCAGCAGTGCAACGACCTGGCCCTTGCCGATCCCGCGCTCCAACGCCCAATGGGCCACGCGGTTGGCTGCGGCGTTGTACGCGGCGTAGCTGCGGTTGCGGCCCTCGAACCTGACGAACGTGCGCTCCGGATGACGTGCGGCGCAACGCTCGATCAGATCCGCTGCAGTGCGCCGGGAGCCAGGGCCCCATAGGATCAGCCCCGGCATCCAGCGCAAGGCCCGGCCAAGGAGCCGCAACCGGAGCGCGATCCTGGCCCATCGGGCCCTCATGAGATGCGCGCCGCCTCGCGCGTGGCCGCCTTGCGGAGGGTTTCGAAGGAGTCGCTCAGCAGTTCCGCCAGGAACCCTGGATCGGGAACCGCCTTGGGGCAGGTGTAGATGCCAAAGTTGAGATGGTCGGTGTAGCTCCACACGGTGATGTTGAGCCCGGCGACATACTTCACGTGCCCGACGGAGATGACGTTCTCGACCGGCCCACCCGGGGCGTGCAGTTCGTGACGCGGGCCCGGCACGCTGGAAACGATGATGCCGGCGGGGAACTCGGGACGCAGCCGCACGAACATGCGCGCGGCCTGCCCGACCCCCTTGGAGACGAAAGGCGGCAGCCAACGCAGCCAATCTTCCAAATCGGAGCCGCGGCGGCGCGCGAGATCCACCTTCACCTCGCGTGCCACCTGCGACGCTGCGCGCAGACGCGCCACCGGATCTGCGAGGTGGGTGGGCAGGCTGATGGGTCGGCTCGTGATGCGGTTGCCCCACGCGTGGCGTTCATCATCACAGCGGATGCTGGCGGGCATGTGCGCCAGGATCGGCAAGCCCGGCAGGGCACGCCGGCTGCGCAGGTAGGCGCGTACGGCGCCCGCAGCCGTGGCGAGTACCACGTCGTTGATCGTGCAGTCGAGCACGCGGCGGATCTCCCGGGCCTCACCGAGCGGCACCGTCACGAAGTGGAAGTTGCGCTTGCGGCTGGGGGTGCCGGCGAACGGCGTGGCGGGGCTCGACAGGAGGGAGATGCGCGGCCCCGGGTAGAGCCTCGGGACGGGTGCGGCACGCATCGCTCGCCGCACCGCGCGGGTTGCGCGGCCCAGACGCGGGAGCTCGTAGAGGGTACTACTCAGTTGGTCCCGCAGGGCGTCTCGTACCAAGGTGCCGCGTGACGGCGCCGGCTCGCCGGACGACGCAGCCTGTTCCGGCTCGGACTGTTCTGTGCTCGGCTCCTCCGAGTAGAGTCGCCCCAGGAGTTCCTTCGCCGCGGCGCCGTCCGCCAGGGCATGGCTCATCTTCAATACGGCCACGACCTTCTCGCCTTCGTAGCCTTCGAGCATCCACAGCTCCCAGAGCGGCCGCCGCGGATCCAGGGGACGGCTGGCGATTCGGGATATCTCCTCGCATAGCTCCTGCCGTCCGGCGGGCTGGGTCAGCGCGAGGCACTGGATGTGGAAGCTCAGGTCGAGGTTCAAGTCCTCCACCCAGACCGGGTGGTTGAGATCGAGCGGAACGCGCACGGCCCGCCAGCGCAGCGGGGGAAGCTGCGGCAGGCGCGCATGCACGAAGCGGCGCGTCGCCTCGAGAGAGTAGTTGGCGCTGGCTTCGCGGCCCCAGATGCAGACCTTCAGTGTGTGCTGCGGCTCTTCGGGGAGCTCGTCGTAGATGAAGGCAGCGTCGTAGCCGGTCATGCGATGCATTGCAGAGCATTTTCCTGGGCAGCTGAGGAGAATATGTATTCTCCAAAAAATATCTCGGAATGGCAATTTGTCAAGCAGTGAGTATACTTCGCCTCCATGGCCCGGAAGAGCGTCCCTACGCGGCGATCCCGCCTCGTCGCGGCCAGGCAGCGCATGTATCGCCAGCTCGTCTTCGAATCGGCCGAGCAGCTGTTCGCCCGCAAGGGCTTCGACGACACCACCATGCAGGAGATCGCCGCCGAGGCGGGGATGTCGCTGAAGACCCTCTACGCCACGGTGCCCGGCAAGCGCGAGCTCCACGAAGAGGTGCTCGAGGTGCGCGGCCGCCAGTTCATGGAGGCGACGGCCCAAGGCATCGAGGAGGGTGACTCGGCGCTCCAAGCGCTCAACCACGGTGTGCGTGCCTACGTGCACTTCCTGGTCGAGAACGAAGAGTACCTGCGGATCCACTTGCGCGAGGCCCGTGCGTGGAGCCTGCCTCAACCTGGCGCAGGAGAACTAGACCGCGAACAAGGCGAGGCGTTGTTCACCTCCGTCATCAAGGCGGGGATCGAGCAGGGCGCCTTCTACGAGGGCGACGCCCACACCATGGCCCTCACGGGCATGGCCGTCATGCAGGCGCACCTGGAGCGCGTCGCGGAGGGCATCCACGACGTTGCGACGGAGGCGCTGGCAGACGAGGTCCTGATCTCCCTGCGTCGCCTGCTGTGCCGCCCCGAGGCCCAGACCGCTCGCTAGGTTCGAGCTCATTCGAGCCTCGGCAATCTCACGCCGACAGAGTACGCCCGAAGACCTTCAATCAAGAGCCCGGAGACAGCCGTCTTCTAGGAATCATTGGTCCGAAGAAACCAGG
>JAFDCZ010000103.1 GCA_019312665.1 Deltaproteobacteria bacterium
CCTTGAACATGCTGGAGAAGAAGTTGTAGAGGAAGATCAGCTGAAAGCCGAGCATGGCCACCAGTGCCATGGTGGCAAGCACGCGCAGATCCTGCAGCTCGGGCCGCGCCAGCTCGGGGAAGTTCGTGTAGTCGTAGACTCGTCGATGCTGGCCCGCCAGGCCGAGGACGAAGAGCGGCATGAAGATGACGTTGAAGGAGACGATGGTGCCCCAGAAGTGGATCTTGCCCAGGGTCTCGTTCATCATCCTTCCGAACATCTTCGGATACCAGAACGTCAAGCCCGCAAAGGTGCCGATGATCGCGATGGGGAAGAAGGTGTAGTGGAAGTGGGCCAGCACGTAGTAGGTGTCGTGAATGAAGATGTCCGACCCGCTGGAGCCCAGGTGGATGCCGGTTGCGCCTCCGATCAGGAACTCCCCGATGAAGCCCAGTGCCCATAGCATGGGGGTCGTCAGCGTGATGGAGCCGCCGTAGAGGGTGGCGATGTAGACGAACATCATCTCCGCGACGGGGATCGAGATGAGGAGCGTCGTCACCGTGAAGACATTGGCCATGCGGGGATCGATGCCGGCGACGAACTGGTGGTGGGCCCACACGGTGAAGCTCAGGATGCCCGTCGCGAAGGCGGTGTGGAGCACCGTCCTGTAGGCGAAGAGCTTCTTGCGGGCAAAGACCGTGATGATCTCCGCCGTGATCCCCACAGCGGGCAGCAGCACCACGTAGACCTCCGGGTGACCGAAGAACCAGAAGAGGTGCTGCCAGAGGATCGGGTCGCCACCTCGATTCGGGTCGTAGAACGCCGTGCCCAGATTCTGGTCGAAGAGCAGCATGATCGCCCCCGCGATCAGCGGCCCCACCGAGATCATGAACATGACGCTGGCCAGCACGATCATCCAGACCACGATCGGGATGTCGTAGAGCTTCATCCCGGGGGCGCGGGAGTTCATCGCCGTCGTGACGAAGTTGATGCCGCCCAGCAGGAAGGCGATGAATTCGAGCGCCACCGCCACGAGCCAGATACTCGATCCGAGTGGGGTGAGGTTGTACTCCGCCTTGGCGGAGAGCGGTGGATACGCGGTCCACGCGCCACCGAAGCCGCCTCCCTGCACGAACAGGGAGATGAGCAGGACGATCGCGCTGAGGAGGAAGATCTGATACGAGAGGCGGTTGATCTTCGGGAAGACCATGTCGTCGCAGCCGCACATCAACGGGATGAGATAGTTCCCGAAGGCGGCGATCAGCACCGGCATCGCGACCCAGAAGATCATGATGGTGCCGTGGTTCGTCACCAGTGCGTTGTAGTTGGCAGGGTTGACCATGCCGTAGAACGGTACGTCCATGCCGGGGAAGGCGAGCTGCATGCGGAAGACGTACGACATGAAGCCGCCGATCAGCGCCATGAACATGCCGGTGAACATGTACTGCATGGCGATCATCTTGTGGTCCGTGGAGAAGAGGTACTTCTTCGCGAAGCTCGGCTCCTCGTGGTGGTGGCCGTCGCGGGCAGTCGCGCCGTCGCTGGGAATCGACTCGGCCATCTCTTCTACTCCTCCACCGCCAGCTGCGGCATGTTTGCGGCGGCAAGCTCCAGGGGCGACTCGCTGGCCACCCATGCGGCGTGCTCCGCCGCGCTCTCCACGCTGAGCTTCGCACCCATGAGACCGTGGCCGATGCCGCACATCTCCGCGCATTGGATGTCGAACTCACCCGTGAGGGTTGGCTCGAACCAGCCGGTGATCACGCGCCCCGGGATGGCGTCCTGCTTGAGGCGGAAAACGGGCACCGAGAAGCTGTGCACCACGTCCCGGGCCTCGAGCTTGAAGTGGTACGTGGTGTCGACCTTCAAGTGCAGCTCGTTCACCTTGGCGATGTCGTCGGCCGTGCCGAGCTGCTTGTCCGGCCCCGGATGGACGAAGGTCCACGTCCACTGCTGCCCGATGATCCGCACCGTCTCCTGTGCCGGGGGGAGTTCCTGTTTCACGTGATACCAGACGTTGATCGCGCCCCAGATGATGAAGACGTCGCAGACCAGCACGAGGAAGTGGGGGACGGTGATCCACCGCTTCTGGGACTTCTCCTCGCCGGTGATGTACTCGGCCGGCTGGCCCTGCTTCTTGCGGAAGCGAAAGATGAGCCCGAAGAAGATCGCTTCGCTCAGGATGAACCAGAAGCCCACCAGCACGAAGATCAGGTCGATCTGCCCGTCGATGTTGCCGGCGTAGGTGGATCCGGCAGGAATGAATTGCTCAATCATTTGTCCCAGGCCTCATGAAACTGAAGTGTTCCTGGCGCGATCGTTGGAAGAGCCCTCATCTCGGCTTGCAGCGGAGCCCTCGGCCCCGAAGAATGTCCCCGGCTGCGAAAACAGCCCGATGCCCTACAGAATGAAGAAGAAGCCCGCGACGATGAAAGCGCCCACGCCCGCCATCGTGATGTAGAAGACTTGCTTGGCCAGCTCATCCGGTTCGCGTTTTCTTGCCATCGTCGAGTCCGAAGCCTTTCGATCAGAGTGGGGTGAATTACTCGCTCAGGGTCATGATGTGGGCCACGACGTCCCGCATGGCCTGCGCGTCGGGGAGTATGTTCACCGTGCCTTGCATCACCACAGCGTTGGGGTTGAGGGGGCTGCCTCCGCGAATCTTCGCCTTGTACTTCTCGAGCGACGAGAGGAGGTACCAATCGTTCGCACCGCGCAGCGGCGGCGAGTTCTTCTCTGGGTCACCGCCACCTTCCTGGCCGTGGCACGTCGCGCAGACGAGGTAGAAGGCGCTGCCCTTGGCGGCGTCACCGCCTTCCAGCACGGGGGTTGGATTCGCGCGTGGAAGGCTCGCGACGTACCCCGCGACCGCCTTGACGTCTTCGTCGGTACTCAGCCAGATCGACATCGGATACATGCGCATGCCGCCGGTGTCCCCGGGGTGCAGCCCCCGGGCGCCGTTGCGGAAGTAGTTGAGCTGCGCCTCGACGTACCACTCGTCGAGGCCTGCGATGGCGGGCGCGAGCGTCATCTGGTTGCCCTCGGCGGCGGAGCCGTGGCACTGCGCACAGAGCTCGAAGAGCTGCTCACCACGCCCGTCTGCGGCCGCGACCGGGAGAGCGAACGCCGCAACGAGCAGCGTGGTGATGCTGGCGACGAGTGTTCTGGTCAATGTCATCCTCACCGGTCGGTACTCCGCTGGGTCCGTGGAGGCCGACTGATGAAGGCCCGCAGGCCGTCGATCTGGTGGGTGCAGCTGGAGATTGCTGCCGGAAACCAGCGATCGAGCATGAACGACTCACCCCGCAACGAGATCCCAAGTATTCAAGCCTGCGGCTGGAAGTTTGTCAACTCAAGTATTGAAGAATATTCAGACTTCAAGTATTCCGAAAGTTTGGAAACCCGGTCGGTGGCGGCTATGTTGCTTGCCGCTCGCGCCAGGCGCTTCACGCCGCATCCCGCTCGCCAGTTCTGATCGTCCTCGTTGCACCGGGTCGCCACTGTCATGTCCGCCAGCTCCGCCGCATACCGCCAGCAACGGGAAGACGCCGCCGCTTCCAAAGCCAGGTCCACCACCCGGAATCTGTTGCTCGAGATTCTCAAGCGTTCGGGGGAGTGCGACGTCACGACGCTCGCCCAGCAGCTGGGTGTCTCGAGCGTTGCGGTTCGGCGACATCTGACGGCACTCGAATGCGACGGGATGGTCGGTGCGCGCCTCGAGCGCCGGCCGGTGGGCCGGCCCGCGCGCCTCTACAGCCTCACGGACGCCGCTGCCGACGCGTTTCCCCGGGCGTCGGAGCGCGTGGCATTGGACCTGCTGGCGCGCCTGGAAGAAATGATGGGGGCGGAGGCTCTGGACCGTCTGCTGCGGGCGCGGCTGGGAGACCTCCAGAAGCAGTACGGTGAGCGGCTCGATCGAGCCGAGAGCTGGCGCGACAAGCTGGAGATCCTGACGCGCCTGCGTGACGAAGAGGGCTACCTCTGCAACCTGAAGCCGGCCGTGGACACGGACGGGGAGCACGCCCTGCATCTGGTCGAGCACCACTGCCCCATGGCGGACATCGCCAGACAGCACCCGAAGGTGTGCGGCTTCGAGCTGGAGCTCTTCCGCCTGGTCCTGGGGGAGCCGGAAATTCGCCGCGTGGAGCACATCCTCGGGGGCGGACGAACCTGCACCTATGTGATTCCGCTCAGGTCCGGTCGCGGAGAGGCAGCCGGGTCTGTCCAATCTCCCGCCGAGTTCTCGAGCTTCTCAGCTTGCGACGTTCCAGAATAGGTCCGCGAGCGCCAGGTCGAGCAGCATCGCGGCGAGCACGGCAAAGAGGTAGCCGAGCGACACGCGAAACATCGTCCGCGCAGCCGCCTCGCTCTTGAGTCGAATCACTTGAATCGAGGATGCGACGAACCACGCGTTGGCGGCCAGCGCCGACACCACGTAGAGGTTGCCCACCAGGCCGAGCAGGGCCGGCGCCAACGACACCGGCACCAGGAGGAGCGTGCAGACGAGCATCCACCAGCGCGTGGGCCCGTTGCCCACCACGCTCGGCAGCATCGGAATGCCCGCTGCCTCGTAGTCGGCCTTGCGGTAGAGCGCGATGGCCCATACGTGCGGCGGCTGCCAGAAGAGCACCAGGGCGAAGACGCACAACCCCGCCGGACCGATCGCTCCGTGCAGCGCGGTGTCGGCGATCAAGGGCGAAACCGCACCTGCCGCGCCGCCGATGACCACATTCCACGCCGAGCGCGGCTTCAGCCAGAGCGTGTAGACGAATACGTAGAAGAGGATGCTCGCGAGTCCGAGAGCGGCGGCGCTCATTCCGCCTATCGCCCAGAGGAATGCGATCGAGCTCAGTGCCAGAACGATGCCGAAGATCAGCGCATGCCTCGGCTCGATGCGGCCGCACGGGAGCGGGCGCCCGCGCGTTCGTTCCATCAAGGAGTCCTTGTCGATCTCGAGGTAGGCGTTCAACGTATTTGCCGAAGCGGCCGCAAGGGCGATCCCGATCATGATCAGCGCAGCCGTCGAAAACGGAGCCCAACCCGAGGGTGCCATGCCCATGATGGGCAGGCCGCTGAACAGGACCAGCGGCAACAGACGCGGTTTGGTCAGGTCGATGTAGTTGCGAACGGTCTCGGCTGCCGAATGCGGCATCACTGACCCCGATCCGGTGAGATGCGCGAGCACTCGGGCGCGGAAGCCCAGTTTGCAGAGACCCAGCTCGCAGAGGTCTCAGAGGCCCGCTTCGCCCCGCCTGCGGCAGCCCGCCGTGCCCCCAAGCCCCGCCAGGTCTCGCGGGTTGCCATCGCGAGCGCGAGCACGAGAGATGCTGCGAGTGCCGAGTGCAGCCCCGTCACTTCCGCCGGCAACCGCAGCAGTACATTGGCGATTCCGACCACTACCTGCGCGATACCGATCAGGAGCGCTGCGGCATGCCAAAACGCCAGCCTCGGAATGCCTCGCGTTCGCCACGCGCAGATTGCGAGCAGCGGGATCAGTGCGTAGGCACTCAATCGATGCAGGACGTGCACTCCCTGCGGCCCGAAGAATGTTGGAACGAATCGACCCTGGAAACACATCGGCCACTCGGGGCACGCCATGCCGGCATAGAGTGACGAGACCATCCCGCCCAAGCCGACTTGCACGATCAGCAGGCCGAAGGTGGCACTGGTCAGCACGCATGCGGATGACGATCGGGCCAACCACTCGCGCGGAGTGGGCTCGGCTGCTTCCAGCAGCGCGCGCACCAGGAGCAGGAGCAGCACCGCGAACGCATTCCCGGCCAGCAGGTGCAGCGTCACGCTCCAGACCGCGAGCAACTTCCAGACGGTGATTGCGCCCAGGATGATCTGCAGCACCAGCACCGCGGCGGCCAAGGGAATCAATCGGCGGACGACGGCGCGCGCCTCTTTGTTTCGCAGCGCGAGGATGGACAACATCAGGAAGACCGAGCTGATGATGCCCGCTATCGTCCGGTGCCCCCATTCGAACGCGATCTTCAGGTCGAACTCGGGAACAACCTGACCAAAGCAGAGCGGCCAATCCGGGCACGCCAGGCCTGCGCCGTTTGCCCGCACCAGCGCACCGAGCACGATCAAGCAATAGGTTGCCGTCAGCAGTAGCGCAAACGCGAGCCCGAGCCTGCGCAGCGTCGACGTGCTGGCGGGCAAGCCAGTGGATTCCATCACGTCAACCTGCGGGGCGCCGCTGCGGTATCAGCTCGGGCCGTCGGAGCCGAACCGGCTCGCCACGAACTCCCAGTTGACCAGGTTCCAGAAGGCTTCGATGTATTTTGGCCGGGCATTCCGATAGTCGATGTAATAGGCGTGTTCCCACAAATCACAGGTCAGCAGCGGCGCCGCATCCCCCGTCAGCGGGGTGCCGGCGTTGCTGCAGCTTTCGATGCCCAGTTTATCGTCCGTGCCCTTGACCAACCAGGCCCAACCGGAACCAAAGGTATTGGCCGCACTGGAGTTGACCCGAAACCCGAATCTGAAGCCTTCGCGGGGATCGGGTCGAGGGCAGGGCGGGTTCAGCCCTGCCGGGTGCGCCAGGAGGGGTCGAGTGCCGCCGATCAATGCGGGATCGTCGCGCCCCCGTTGGCGCGCCAGATCTGACCGGTGCAGTAGCGCGAGGCATCCGAAGCCAGGTACAGGACGAGCCACGCTTGATCGATGGTCTCGCCGACGATTCCCAATGGCGAACGGCTCTGCATGGCCGAGATGAAGCCGTCGTAGCGCTCCTGGTCGACGCTTCCGTCCGGGTTCTTCGAATGGCGCGCCGTGAAGTTCGTGAGGGTGATGCCCGGTGCGAGCACGTTGACGCGAATGCCCTGAGGACCGACTTCCACGGCGAGGGTCTGGCTGAGCTGCGTGACGGCGGCTTTCGTGAGCGCATAGAGCCCGTAGTTGGGCACGGCCAGATCGATGGCCGCTGAGGCCACGTTGATGATGCTTCCGCGGCCCCGCGAGGCCATCGCCGCCGTGGCAGCCTGGCAGCCGAAGAGCGTTCCCTTGACGTTGACGCCCACCACCCGATCGAATTCGTCTTCTCCGAGTTCCGCCAACGGGCCATCGGCTGGAATCCCGGCCACGTTGCACATGACATCGAGCCCACCCCATTCGCCGGTGGCGCGCTCCACGAGGGTCTCGACTTCGGAGCGCTGCGAAACATCGACCCGCTGTGCCAGGGCCTCGCCCCCGGCCGCTCGGATCGCTGCGGCGACTTCTTCGGCGCCCGCGGCATCGAGATCTCCCAGCACGACCCGCGCGCCTGCTCTGGCGAGCACTTCGGCAACGCTGCGCCCGATGCCGCTGGCCGCTCCGGTGACGACCGCGACGCGGCCCCCGAGCCCAAAAGCCTGTTGAATCTCATTCATGTGGTTTCCTTTCGCGAAACGCGTCTGCAAGAACCGGTGCCAGAGCCCGGGCGATTGCCCGATGTCCTTCGTCGTCGGGGTGAATTCCATCGGGAAGGCGCTCTGCGGCCACGAGATCGCGGCCCGGCACGAGCTCGAGCTGTCCGTCGCCAGCCTTCTGGCGCTCTTCTACCACGCCCTCGAAGGCTGCGCGCAAATCGCCCAGGCTGGCGCCCAACACATTGGGGACGCTCTCCGCGTCCGCGCGCAGGATGGGGCTGATGGCGACGATGGGGGTTTTGGGGTGGCCCGCGCGAACGAGATCGAGAAATGCGTGAAGGCCTGCCGAAAAGAGCTCGCTGCTGTGGGGAGTACGGCTCCAGCAGTTGGTCCCGTGTGCCACGCTGATCAGGTCTGCGGGCAGCCCTGCGATGTCTTGCGCGGACGGCACTTCACCGCGCGCGGAGCCCGCGTAGCCCAGGTTCACCACGTCGAGCTGGTTCTGACGGCTGACGATGTGGGGCCACGCCCCGGCAGGCTCGGCTGAGCACCAGCCCTCGGCGATCGAATCGCCATAACAGAGCCAACGTTTCCAGGGCGGTGCGGGGAGGATCTCGGCGCCCTTGGGCCGCAGCGCAAGCACGGTGGGGCGCATGCCCTCGGGCAGGTACACGCTGACGGGCTCCGAGCCCTCGCCAATTCGCAGGCGCACCGTGCCCTCTCCCAGCTGGGCAGGCGCGGCATCGATGCGGCTCGTCCCGCGAAAGACCACGAACTCCGTGCCCGCTCCCGTGCCGCGAAATCCGAGATCGCGGGTCTCGGTGCGGTAATCCACCTCGAGGGTGGCGGGCTCGCCGAGAAAGACGAAGCGAACTCCGACGGGAATCGATGCCACATCGCGGGTGTCCGCGGGCAGACGCAGGCCCAGCGGGCTCGGATCGCAGCGCGGGTAGGGGACACCGTCGCGCGGCGGCCAAGCGCAGCCGCGCAGGAACGGCTCTGGCTGCTCGGGGCGAGACGTCGCGTCGCTCACGATCCGCTGCCTAACAATGCAAATCCAATTTCCGGCGGAGCTCCAACGGGCTGCCGCTCGCTGCGAATGTTGCGTCTATTTCTGCGGCCCACGCGCTGCTCGCGATTCTGTCGCAAAGCCGCGAGCGCTGCTATGGGCCGGGCGCTGGGGCGTCTCGAGCGGTGTTTTCGGCGAATGTTTCGGCCTGCGGCGTCGCGCTCGTCGAGCACGAGAAAGGGAGTGTGGGCGGTGGGCTGCCGACGCGAAAGCAGATATCCTCATTGCAATAGTCAGGCCCCGCGCCGATGGAGATACTCGGGGTCAGAGATATTTGGAGGCTCTCCATGAAGCTGGATCTTCTCTACGAGTTCCAACCCGCCATCGCGCCCTACGCCGACAAGCCGCATCCCTATGGCCAGCGCGAGGCCGAGCAGGTGGTTTACGACCAGGCTTTCGAGCAGATCCAGCTGGCCGACAAGCTGGGCTTCGAGACGATGTGGTGTGTGGAGCACCATTTTCGCGAGAAGCGCTCCGCCTGCCCGACTCCCGAAGCGGTGCTCGGGGGGCTGGCGCTCACGACGAAGAACATCAAGCTGGGTTACGGCGTGCTGCTGATGCCCTTTGGCTTCGGCAGCCCGGCGCGTGTCGCAGAGAAGGTCGCGACCGTCGACATCATGAGTCACGGCCGCGTCGAGTGGGGAACGGGTCGCTCCACGCCGATGGAGCAGACGGCCTTCGGGGTTCCGCCCACCGAGGTCTCGAAGGATCAGTGGAAGGAGGCGGTCGAGATCGTCGTGGGCATGTGGGAGCAGGAACGCTTCGCCTATGAGAGCCCGAATTTCTCGATCCCCGAGCGGGTGCAGACACCGAAGCCCTTCCAAGATCCGCATCCGCCCTGCTGGGTTGCGGCGGGGAGTGAGCGAAGTGCACAGATCGCGGGGGAGAATGGCCTGGGCCTGCTCTCCTTTTCGCTCTTCCAGCCCGTGTCCTCCATGGCTGGCCACATCGACGCATATCGCGCGGCATTCGAGGGCTGCAAGAAGCCCTTGACGCGCGTCCTGAACGATCGGGTGGGCGCCTATACGCTCGTTCACTGTTGCGACGATCTGGACGAGGCCAGCGACTACGGGCTCTGGGATTCGGTGAGATGGTGGTATCACCACCTCGCGGAATTCACGCTCGAATGGGAGTTCCCCAATCTCTCGCCGGAGGAGCAGCGCGAAGTCTTCCCCTTGCTACAGCCGAAGGTCGACGAGCCGGTCGACGTGGACGCCTACCAGAACGAGGACATGATCATCTGTGGCACGCCGGAGATGTGTCTCGAGAAGATGGCGCGATATGACGAGGCCGGGGTCGACCAGCTGCTCTGCTACGTGCAATTCGGCATGCTCCCCCACGAGAAGGTGATGCGCTGCCTCGACCTCCTGGGCACGAAGGTCATTCCCGAGCTCGAGAAGAGGGGGCATCGCGTGCAGGCGGCGCGCGTGGGCTGAAGGGTTCTCGCGCGACAGGAGGAAGAGTAGATGGATCTGATTTCGACCCTCCGTTATGCGGCCAAGGCAAAGAAGGCCGCCAAAGGGAAGCCGAGCAAAGAGTCCGGGCAGCAGGCCGAGAGCAAGGGCGATGAGGCAGCCGCTTCCGGCAAGAAGGCCGCCGGCGGCTCGAAGAAGAAGAAGAAGAAAAAAAAGAAGAAGAAGTCGAGCTGAGGCAGCTGCCGCGAGACCGGGGACGCTCGGCGTTCTACCGGGTCACCCTGGCGATCGATTCAGTGAGTTCGAGGAGGCGGTCTCCGACTTCGCGAATCGCCCGGCTCGAGAGGTTTTCCTGAAAACCCTGCAATGTGATGGAGAGGGCCACCTGGCCCATGGCATCGAAGACGGGCGCTGTGATGGAGCTGATCAGAATGGAATGCGCGTGGCCTTTCGCCAGCTGGTAGGGGCCGTGGCCGAGTTCGGCGATGAGGCCGTAGAACTCTCGGCGCAGGGTTCTCGAATGAGGATCTTCGACGATCTCGGCCAGCAGTCTGCCGATGCGTCGTCGGCCCTCGACCTCCATCGCGACCGAGTACCCCCGCTCTCGAACCGTTTCGAGGATCTTGCGCAGCCGCCGCTCTTCGCGGCGCGGCGCGCCCCCGGCGGTGAGCCAGCGAGTGACTTCGCTTTCGGGGGCCCATGCCACCCAGGCCGACGCCAGGGGTGCCATGAGCGGAACGCGCTGGCCGACCCGGACGACCATCCCAGGCCGGGGTTGGGGGCCAGCTCGGGCGACGCAGAGGGTGTCTCCGCCCGCGCGTACGAAGGCCAGGGTCTCGAGGCCGAGCCTGCGGCTCAACGTGCGCATGCGGCTGCGGGCTTCGTCGATCATGGGATTGCGATCCAGGGCCGCGTCGCCGATCGCGACCAGCACGGGACCCAGGACATAGGTGCTGTCGTTGGGATGCCGGCTCAGGAAGCCGGATTCGGTCAGTGCGACCAGGATGCTGTGCATCGACGAGAGGTTGACCTGGAGGCGCTTGGCGAGCTCGGAGTAGGAGAAGCCGCGATCCGGGTGCGCCGCCAGGAAAGACAGGAGATCGGTCGCTCGCGTTGCGGAGAGAGCTCGTCTCGACATCCATCAACGGTATCAGCGAAGCGATGTCTTCGGACACGGGAAGAAGCGACCCGGGGGAAGCGGCACCGATCGCAGCTGCGCTTCGTGTTGCAGCGCCTCCGAAGGCGGGGGGCGTGGGCGCCGCACGACCTCGCGCTCACAGCCCGAGGCAGTTTCCGTGTAGAATTCAGCAGGCCGCGCTCCGCCGTGGAGCGCGATAGGGCAGGGGCCGCGTCGCTTGCGTGCGGGGACGGCCCGGGTCATTCGAGGGGCGCGCCTCTCGAAATCGGTTTCGACATTCGCGAAGGGAGTGAGAGTCATGGCTAGTGATTTCGATCCGCTCGATCTCAGCAACGGGATCCCCTATGCGGGGCTGGCTCGACTGCGTGACGAGGCACCGGTCTACAAGGTCCCCTCGGGTTACTGGTTCCTCTCCCGTTACGACGACGTGCTGGCCGCTGCCGAGGCCATCGACACGTTCAAGTCGAGCTTCCGCTCACCCGGGGTGGTCGTTCCGGACGAGGAAATGTTGGTCAGCGAGGTTCCCGAGCCGCGGCACGGGTGGATGCGCAAGATCATCAACTCCGCCGTCGCCGTTCATCGCATTGGAGTCGTGCGCCCCTTCGTGCGCGACTTCGCCGAACGCCTGCTGGACGACCTCCTGAAGGGCGGGCGGGGCGAGCTGATCAACGATTACTGCGTGCCGATCCCGAACGCGGTCATCGCGCACCTGCTCGGCGTACCGGGGAAGGACTTTCCGCTCTGGGCGCGCTGGGCGGACGACGT
Organism: Deltaproteobacteria bacterium; assembly: GCA_019312665.1. GTDB lineage: Bacteria > Myxococcota_A > UBA9160 > UBA9160 > UBA6930. The sequence goes on from JAFDCZ010000103.1 coordinate 11,722, forward strand.
CGTACAGGGTGACTATGCCACCGAGAACCGAAACGAGAGGGGTGTGGGGTTCGCGGGCGCCTTCCCGGAGTTCTCAGCCTATGTGGATGGGAAGATCGCGGAGCGCCGCGCCCAGACTGATTCCTCCGACGACCTGATCAATCGCCTGATGACGGGCAAGGTGCAGGGCAAGGAGCTCACCGACGTCGAGCTGCGCACGCAGGTCATTTTTCTGCTGGTGGCGGGGAACGAGACGACGCGAAACCTGATCGGCAACATCTTGTCGCGCCTGGCCACCGATCCCGAGCTGTATCGCGAGCTGCGCGAGCGGCGGGAGCTCGCCGCCAACATGGTCGAGGAGACGCTGCGCGTCCAGCCTTCGGCGGTCTATCTCCTGCGCGACTGCATCAAGGATACGCAGATTCGCGGCGTCGATATCCGCAAGGGCGACAAGGTGGTATTCGGTCTGGGCTCCGCCAATCGCGACGAACGGGTGTTCGAGAATCCCGACGAGTTCCGACTCGATCGCCCCGATCCCAAGGCGCACCTGGCCTTCGGTGCCGGGCGGCACGTCTGCCCGGGGGCAGCGCTGGCGCGTCTCGAGGCCACGGTGGCGCTGGAAGTGATGCTGGACAAGGTCGCCGAGCTTCGCGCCGAGCCCGGTTACCAGCGGGAGCGGATTCCCGTCTTCTGGTCGGACGGTCCGGTCTCCGTGCCGGTCGAGCTCGTCGCGGCCTGAGGTGCCCACCGAGGCTCCGCGCGACGTGCAGACGCGGGTAACACTCTGGGGAGGTGAACGATGAAAATCGTCGTGGATCGCGAGCGGTGCGAGATCAACGCGCTGTGTGTGGTGAACGCGCCGACGGTGTTCGACGTCGACGACAATCACGAGCTGCAGCTGCTCATGGAGAACCCGCCCGAGGAGCTGCGCGAGAAGGTCGAAGCGGCCGTTCGCGCCTGTCCCGCCAAAGCGCTGCGACTCGAAGAGTAGGGCGGCGCGTGGCCTCCCGGGATGTCTGCTCCCAGCACTGCTGAGCGCGGTGCGGCGGAATGGGAGGATCGGCAGTGGGTGGAAGGCAGGCGAATCACACGGCCGGCACAACGACCGGCGGGGCAGAAGCACGAACGGACCTCGGCCCGGGCTCCCTCAGCGGGCTCGCGAGGCTTCGGAGCTATCGCAGCCGGCGGCTCTCGTCCTGGGACCGCAGCGGGGGCAACGCCGACTTCACGGCGATCGATCCCGGGGCCACGGCCGTGATCGGCGAGATCGAAGGTCCCGGCTGTGTGAAGCACATCTGGATGACCATGATGTCGCTTCCCGAGGATCCCCACGAGCGGTGCACGACCGTTCTCCGCGCCTACTGGGACGCCGAGGAGAGCCCCAGTGTGGAGGTGCCGCTGGGAGATTTCTTCGGAGTGGGCTTCGGCCTGCGGCGCAACTTCTCGTCGCTGCCGCTGCAGATGAGCCCCGAGGATGGCAGGGCCATGAACTGCTGGTTCCCCATGCCCTTCGCCGAGGGGGCTCGCTTCGAAGTGGAGAACCAGGGGGAGGCGCGGCGCATCTTCTTCTACTACATCGATTACGAAGAGCATCCCCGCGTCGATGGGGATCTCGCCCGCTTCCACGCAGGGTGGAACCGCCGCAATCCCACCGCCGGTACGGCAGCCACAAAGGGCTACCAGCGCAGCGACTACGGCTACTCCGACCGTCGTCCCGTGGGCGCCGGTCTCGGACTCGGCGGGCCCTGGAATCAGCCGAATCTCACCGGTGCGGACAATTACGTGATCCTCGAGGCTCGCGGTCGCGGGCACTACGTCGGCTGCAACCTCAACATCGATGTCTTCGAGCGGCAGCTCAACGACTGGTATGGGGAGGGCGACGACATGATCTTCATCGACGGCGAGCCGTGGCCGCCCCGGCTTCACGGCACCGGAACCGAGGACTACTTCAACACCGCCTTCTGCCCCAAGCAGGAGTTCAGTGCGCCCTACCACGGCATCTCCGTCTACAGCGGAAACGACGCCTGGCCGTGGGGCGGGAAGAACTCCATGTACCGCTTCCACATCGAGGACCCGATCGCGTTCGAGAGCTCGATCCGGGTCACCATCGAGACGGGCCACGACAACGCGCTCGCCAACGACTATTCGAGTACCGCCTATTGGTACCAGGTGGATCGCAGCCAGTCGCTGCCGCGCCTGCCTCCGGCTGCGGACCGCATCCCGCGGCCGGATCCGCCCGAGCTCGGCGAGGGGCCCGGCTTCTAGCAGCCCGCGCCGGGGTGGAGCTTCGCGGAGTTCGCTCGCCAGCCATTCCATCGGGCCGCCGCCGCGGGCTTCTCGTGCGGACGGGTAGCGCGGCGTGGGAGGGCCCCGATATCTTCCCGTGCCCCTCCCGTCACCGGGCCGGTCCACCTCGAGCGAGAGCCCCGCTGTCGAAGTCCGCAGCCAGGGGTGAGCTGCGGGCCGGCAGGAAGCAGGACAGAGAGTTGCCGATGAAGCACCCGGAAAGTCAATTCGCTCGCTCGCTTCGATGCGGGGCCGGGCCTGTCGTCATGCTGGTGGTCCTGGCGCTCTCGACAGCCGGCTGTGCCCGCATCGTGGCCGGCCAGACGGCCTCGATCATGCTTCGCGCCGCATCCGTGGTCGAGACGGAAGGGGATCTGGTCATTGCGGAAGCGGCCACTGTCTCCAACCTGAAGATGGTCGAGGGCCTGCTCCTCGTCAGTCCCGAGAACGAGACTCTTCTCATGACGATGACCAAGGCCTTTGCGGGCTACGGCTCTGCCTTCGTCGAGCCGGAGCTCTCCCTGCGCGACGATTACTTCAGCGAGGACTATCTCTTCACCCAACGGCGGCTGCAGAGCCTCTACCGGCGTTCGCGCGACCTGGGACTTCGTTGGATCGAGGTGCGGCGCCCCGAGCTCGCCACCCTGTTGCGCGCGCAGATCAAGAAGGAGTGGATCGACGATCTGCCGCGGGAGCTGGCACGGGTGCGGCAAGACGATGTGCCGGCTCTGTTCTGGACGGCTCAAGCGTGGGGCTTGCTGATTCGCTCCGACGACGAGAATTTGGCCGAGATCGTCAATATGGCCAAGATCGAAGCGATGATGCAGCGGATCTACGAGCTGGATCCGGATCATGGCTTCGGCGCAGTCCA